>CAJACJ010000593.1 GCA_903938205.1 uncultured bacterium | reverse complement strand
GGCCTGCAGGCGAGCCGTGGTGTATTTGATCGCGTAATCAATTGGATACAAACGCTCCCGCTCCGCATAGGCCTCTAGCGTGCGGCGCACCAAATGATCAGCGGCGGCTTGGTCGTCTTCGGCTCCAATGAACTCGCTGGGCTCAATCTTGACCGCCAAATAGCGCTCGGACCACAGGCACAATTCCTTGGCGCTGTAGTCCTCCACTAAAAGCGAATCAAGTGGAGTCAAGTCAATGGATTCAATATGTTTGTGCGACGCGGCCTCAAGAAATTGCCGCACGGCGGAGCGATCGCCCGACTTGATCAAGTCCGTTTCAATGTTCGCGCTAAAAGTGTCAGCCGCCCATTTTTGCAGGCCAGCAATGTCGAACTCGCCGCTCTCCATTCCTTCGGGCATAATTTCAGCAACCACCAATTCAATTTTGTGTTGCGCATCTTCAAGCGCGTCCACGACCAACATCTTGTGAATTTGATCGCGGTCCTTGCCACGCAAGCGAGACGGCTCGATTTGCATGTTCATTTTTTCGCGCGCCCATTCGCTCACGCAATTTGGAACGTGCAGTGGTCCAAGGTAAAGCGCAGCCGCTTCACGAATGGCTGGCTCCAAGAAGCGCCATGAAGCGCCGCGAATATCCACGCCTTCCAGGATGGGTTGGCGCAAGCCGTAGAAATTCTGGCGTTGATATTCCATGGGCTCGTCGTATTCCAAAATTTGCTTGCGCGCTTGGAAGTTTCGCTCTTCCACTTTGCGCTGCGCTTTTTCAACGGCGCGGTTGAGCATTGGCGCCTCAATTGAATCGCCCTCTTTCATGCCCAGCCGTGAAAGAAGTCCAAGCGTGGCTTTGCCAGCGAAAATCTTCATGAGATCATCTTCAAGGCTTAGGAAGAAGCGACTGCTTCCGCGATCACCTTGACGACCAGAACGGCCGCGCAATTGATTGTCAATGCGGCGACTTTCATGGCGCTCGGTTCCAATGATGTGCAAGCCGCCCATGGCTTCAACGCTGGTCCACAATTGCAAACGATGCAGTTGGAAACTTCCAAGCTCGTCGAGTTCCTTCAAGAGTTCCGCCTCGGTTCCCGCTTGCGCGCGCTTCTCGCTGACGCCGCGAAGTTCAACCACCCAGTGGCGCAGCAACGTCAGACGCGCGGTGGAATCATCCATGGCCGCAACGGCGGCGCGTTCAAATTTGGCGCGGCGCACCAGCAAATGTTTGTCAATCGCCGCCAGAATTTTTGCGTCAGTCCAAGTCGCATCCACTTCGCGTGGCGCCATGTCGCGCTTTTTCCAATGCTCAATCAGCGCGGCGCGATCAATCTTGCCCAACTTAATGTCGGTTCCGCGGCCCGCCATGTTGGTGGCCACCATGACCGCCGCAAGTTGACCCGCGTTGCTGACAATGTCGGCTTCGCGCTCGTGTTGCTTGGCGTTAAGCACCTCATGCTTAATGCCCGGACCCTTGCTCAGCATGGCGCTCAGTTTCTCGCTCTTGTCAACGCTGGTCGTTCCCACAAGAACCGGCCGGCCAATGTCATGCAAGCGCGCGATCTCATCAATGATCGCCTTCCATTTATCTTTTTCGCCAAGGAAAACCAAATCGTGGCGATCAGTTCTACATGCGGGCACGTTGGTGGGAATGCTCACCACATCCAGCCGGTAAATCTCGTGGAACTCGGTGGCTTCGGTGTCGGCGGTTCCAGTCATGCCGGCAAGTCGCTTGTACAACTTGAAATAATTCTGAATGGTCACGGTCGCCATGGTTTGCGTTTCGTCTTTCACCTTCACGCCTTCTTTGGCTTCAACGGCTTGATGCAACCCATCGGACCATTGTCGACCCACCATTTTGCGACCAGTATTTTGATCGACAATCACCACGCCCATGTCGCCGTCGGCGTCTTGCGCCACCACATAGTCGCGGTCAAGTTGATAGACCACATGCGCGCGGATGGATTGCTCAAGCAAGTGCGGCATGTCCATATTTTCGCCCACATAAAAACTTCCAATGTTGGCGATGCGCTGCGCCTCGCCAATGCCGTCATGCGTGAGCACGGCTTTTTTCTTGTCTAATTCCACTTCAAAGAATTGCTTGAATTGATCGCGCTTGGCTTCCAGTTGCGGCAGACGCGCGCGCGCATCTTGCATGGCCTTGCGCATTTGCGGAATGCTGGCCTTATCGCGGGCGTTGCGAATGTCGCCTTCAAGCGAGCTCATTTCAACGCGGCAGGCTTGCACTTGCTCATCGGCGGCGGTCCACGGTTTCTGCGCTTCGGCCAATTTCATGGCGATGGCATTTGCCATTTCGTAGCGGGGGCGTTGCCGTTCCGCCAAACCACTAATAATCAGCGGAGTGCGCGCCTCGTCAATCAAAATGCTGTCCACTTCGTCAACAATCGCAAAATCACGCGAGCGTTGCACTTGATCCTCGGCGCGCAACTTCATGTTGTCACGTAGATAATCAAAACCGAATTCGGCCGTGGTGCCATAGAGAACATCGCAGCGGTACGCGGCGCCTTTTTCCTCCTGGGTTTGCATGTGCTGTGGATGGATGGCTCCAACAGTCAGACCAAGCGCACGGAAAAACGGAAAGGTCCAATCGCGATCGCGCTGTACCAAGTAATCATTCACGGTTACCACGTGCACCTGCTTGCTCTCGCAAGAATTTAAATAGCACGCAAGCGGACCCACAATAGTCTTGCCTTCGCCGGTTTTCATTTCGGCGATTTGTCCTTCGCTTAACACCACGCCGCCAATGATTTGCACATCAAATGGACGCGCGCGAAATGGCGGCTTGCTTTGTGAATACACAACGCGCACCGCGTCATAGATCTCGTTTGGAATGTCAATAAATATCCAACTTGGAATGGGTTCCTTGCCGCCCAAGAACGCGCCGTCTGGATTCGCGGCGGGAGTTGCGTCCATGATTGCCTTGGTGTCGTGGAATAATTTCTGCACGTTGGCGGGCAAGCATGACGGGTCGAACCGAGTGGCTGGATTAAAAATATTTCGAATGCCAACTGCGCGGTCCATGGCTTCGCGCGCAGTCGCAAGCATGTCGGGCATTAGGGCAATGGGTTGCTCGCCGCCACTAATGCGCGTGCGGAACTCTGCGGTGCGCGCCAATAATTGCGCGTCGGTGAGGATCCGAATGGAAGGCTCAAGTTTATTGACCGCGCTGACCACCCGTAGATAGCGGTTGACCATGCGTTGATTGCGAGTGCCGAAGACTTTGCGAGCAAGAGCTCCGAAAATTGGTACGCCCATTGGGGTGCCTCCTAGAAAAAGTGCGCTTCACAAAGTGTGATGCGCCAAAAGTACGGGATAAGAATAAAAAGAATAAATGTAGGAACAACTTCAACGCTTGCCAAGGGAACTAGGCTGGCTTAAAGCCAATCCAGTTCAACGCGTGGGCGGAGGCAGATCAAGAACTTTCCACGCGGCGGCGGCGTACGGAATTTCTACAAGATTCGAATCACAAGAAGCAACTTGTGTTGGAGTGGCGTCGCGGTGTCCCTGCGGGGAACACGCGCTCTTGGCGCTGGCGGGAGTTTTTTCAAAGCATGTGAATGAACACATGGAGCAATTGGTGTGCACCGCGCCCATGCCAGAACTGGCAAGCACGGTCACGGCCATGGCGCTTAAAAACATCACCGCAAGAATGGCGGCGGGTCGCAAATGAACTGTTGAGCGCTTCGCAAGCATGTCACAGCAGTATGCGTGCGAAACGCGCATAGAGCAAGTCAATTTTGAAATTACTTCTATGATTTGCCAGTGCAGACCAACATTACCGACCCTAAATCAACGGCTGCGACGCAGTTGGAAACCCATGTACTGCGCATCGAAGGCATGCATTGCGCGGGTTGCAGCGCTGCGATCACCCAGGAATTGCAATCGCAACCTGGTGTGCGTAGCGCCATTGTGGACCATCTTTCTGGAATGGCCACGGTTGAAACCGAAGCGTTTGTCACGGATGAAAAACTAGTCGACGTTGTTGTTGGCAGCGGATATCAAGCGCAACGCATTGAGGCGATTGTTGATCCAGTGCTCATGCAAGCAGAGGCTGAGCGCGCGCAATCACGCGCAGAATTTTTGTGGCGCCGCAGAAGTCAAATTGGTTTCGCGCTGTGGATTCCAATGGAGTCGCTGCACTGGATCACCATGGCGCAACACATTCACAACAGTGCGGTGGATATTGCGTTGTTGATTGGCAGCACGTTGTCCATGGTGTTGGTGGGCAGCGGTTTTTGGCGTAGCGCGTGGAGCGTGCTTCGCGTGTGGCGCACCAACATGGATGTGTTGATCGCGCTGGGTGCGACCACGGCGTATGTGGCCAGTCTTGTGATTTTTATCGCGCAACACATGGGGCAGTTGCAAGGTCAGTCGACGTGGTTCAGCGAAGCCGCCGCGTTGCTTGCGATTATTTCGCTGGGTCATTGGTTTGAAGCCAAGGCCACCAAGAGCGCGGGCGCGGCGGTGCGTGAATTGCTGGAATTGCAGCCGGAAAAAGCCGAGCGCATTGGCTCGGCGGGCGAGAGCGAGTTCATTCAATCGCAAGATATTCGCGCCGCGGACTTAATCATGGTGCGTCCAGGCGGGCGCGTTCCAATTGATGGCGTGATTGAAGTTGGCGAGGCGGATCTGGACGAGTCCGTGATGACGGGTGAGCCACTTCCGGTGCGCCGAACTTTGGGAGAGCGCGTGAGCGCGGGCACCATGTGCTTTAGTGGAATGTTGCATGTGCGCGCTGCGACAACTGGGCGCGACACTTCGCTCAGTCGCATTGCGCGTTTGGTGCAACATGCGCAGACAAGTCGTCCGCCCATTCAGCGCATGGCCGATCGCGTGGCGGCGGTTTTTGTTCCGCTTGTGCTTGTGATCGCTGCGGCCACCGCGATTGGTTGGGGCGTGGCGGGTTCGTGGCCAACTGGAATTATGGCGGCAACAGCCGTGTTGATTATTTCGTGTCCATGCGCGCTTGGATTGGCTGGACCAATGGCTGTCATGGTGGGCACTGGCGAGGCTAGTTTGCGCGGCATTTTGATCAAAGACGCCGCAGCACTGGAGCG
>CAJACJ010000592.1 GCA_903938205.1 uncultured bacterium | reverse complement strand
GCAACCGCAAGTCATCGCGTGCCGCGCCACCAATCCAGTCACCGAAAAAGTGATGCAGAAAATTGGAATGTTCTCCAATGTTCCGCTGAACCGCATTTTTTCCATGCATGACCGCGAAAGCATTTATTTTATTCCCGACGCCATGCGCGAGGCCGGACTTGACCGCGAAATTCTTTCGCTGCTGCACTTGCATAACCGTGTCAACGCCGGCAAAGAAGATCAATCACGCAGCAAGTGGAGCGAATTTAGTTCGCGCCTTGTTGCTCCGCGCTCACACCGCGTGACTATTGGAGTGATGGGCAAGTACGCCAGTTTGCGCGACGCCTACGCCAGCATTGACAAGGCGGTTGAACATTGTGGCATTTGGCTCAACGCATCAGTTGATCTGAAATGGATGGACACCAGCACACTTGACTCCAAGGCGGATGTGGCCGCGGTTCTTCAAGGCGTTGACGGCATTATTGTTCCCGGTGGCTTTGGCCAGCGCGGCGTGGAAGGGAAAATTCTTTGCGTGGAATACGCGCGCACCACCCGCCTGCCTTTCCTAGGCATTTGCCTTGGATTTCAAATGGCTGTGATTGAATACGCGCGCAACGTGCTTGGACTTGCAGACGCCAACAGCACCGAGTTCGATGCAAAGACGGCGCACGCATTCATTAGCGAACTGCCTGATCAGAAGAAACTTGAAGGCATTGTTGGCGGCACCATGCGTCTTGGCGCGCAAGATGTGGCTATTGAACCCGGATCATTCGCGCAACATCTGTATAAATCAAACTTGGTGCGCGAGCGCTTCCGACACCGCTATGAAGTTGAGCCTCAATACATTGATGCGCTCACCAAAGCCGGATTGCATTTCAGCGGACGTCATCCAAAACATCCAATCATGCAAGTGCTTGAACTTTCCGCAAGCGAGCATCCATGTTTTGTCGCGGCGCAATTTCACCCTGAACTCACCAGCCGGCCAACCATGCCGCAGCCATTGTTCATGGGCCTGATTGCCGCGGCGCTGATTCGTAAATATCCACAAGCGGCCTCTGATGAACTCATTGCGCGGTGGCTGAATGCTTCAACCGCCACCGCTGCCGCGCGCTGATCCATTGGATTTATTTTTGTTAGAGCACTCACGCTGCGCAGTGAATTTATAATTTCGTCTGTCACCACACAGTGCTACGTAATGAGCACTGCGCACGACAACATCCGCGTAACAACTTCAGTCCACAACTCGTTTACAAAAACACAGAGCACACGCGCTATTGCACACGGAGAATTATTTAGCGCCCGCGTCCGCCTCCACCGCCGCGATTTCCGCCGCCACGATTGTCAGCTTGTCCTTGCGCTCGCGGTTGATTCATAGCGTTATTCCCGCGATTTTGGTCACGATTGTTATTGTTATTGCGGTACTCCGGATGGAACCCAGACATTCCATTGACGCCACCAACACCACCCGCGCGGCCCATGCCATCAACACCGCCCACTCCACCAACGCGGCCTACGCCGTTGACACCATCCACTCCACCGACGCGGCCCACGCCATCAACACCACCCACTCCACCTACACGGCCAACTCCACCAATACCGCCAACTCCACCTACACGCCGCGCTTCCGCCAATCGATTTTGATCAACTTGCCACGCGCTGTATCCGTTGTTCCAACGATCGCCGTAGGGATAAAAATTATTCCAGTTGTCATTGTTCCACCAACTTCGATTGGCCACGCCCCAACCCCAAGCTTGCGACCACGCGTTTGAATAACCCCAACCGTCGTAGCCGTATCCATACACGTACGGCTGCACCGCGGGGTACTCGTCGTAGTAGTCATAGTCAGGCGCGTATGTTCCTGTGTCGTCGTCGTATTGATTGTCTGATCCATACGTCTGCGGATACGTTTGCGACTGGCCGTTGGCAAGATTGGTGGTGGCGTAAGCATTGCCTGTTCCAAACACGGCGGTTCCATCATTGAGATAAGTTCCCAAGTATCCGTTGGTGTACGCAAATGTCACCGAGTCCGCGGTGCTTGAAACTGGACTGACATACGTGACGCAATACACCGGACTTGTCGCGGGAATACTTGCAAAAGATTGCGGAAGCGTGTCGCACAATGTCCACGCGCCCGTCGCGCTGGCCGCCATAAACCACGCGGCGTCGTCGCAGCAATACCACTGCGCCCCGCTTTGAATCACAGGCGAGGTGGAATTTGTTGCATATTGCAAATCGGTTCCGGCAATCGGAGCAAACTGTGGAGCGCCCGTGTACGTCACATTGCACATTGCCTTGGCGCGCAACAGCGTCACCGTCTGTGTCTGGCTTGCCGACAACATGGCGGACTTGGCCTCGAGTGTTCCTGGAACACTCGCACGCGCGGCGGCGAGCGAACCGGTCGCGGGCAAATTCTCAAACGATGGTGGCAATTGAGTTGGCGGCACAAATTGCCACGCGGTCATTCCTTGCATGCGCTCAAACCAACGGCCACTGGCCAACACCCAATCCGCGGCCGGCGTTGTGGTGCGCAAAAATGTGGAGTTGGTGTTGGTCATTTGCTCAACTCCATCGCACACCAACGCGAACACTGGCGCGCCGTTGGATGAAATCAACACGGTTGGTTTTGTGGCCACCAAAATATCAAGCGGCGTGGTTGGAGCCACGGCTTTGGCTTTTGGCGTGCTTGTCAAACCTTTTGGCGGCGTTGGCGCGGCGCCCATGGCTTGCATCACGCTGGCAGTCGGCGCGGCGACGGCAACCCATGGTCCCGCCAACGTCTTGCTACTACGCCAGTTGCTTTCACCCATACGCACAAACCACACTTTGCTTGGATCTTGAAGCAAAATGAAGGGCGTATTGGTGGTGCGCATCCATCCCGTTTCAGAAAGCGCCGTCAACTTCGGCTCACCCGCCACTGAAATCAAAACCGTCGGCACATCGCGCTGCACAATCTCAGGCATTTGATTTCCAAG
>CAJACJ010000591.1 GCA_903938205.1 uncultured bacterium | reverse complement strand
CTCTGGCTGATCGATCCAAACCACTTCCGCGGTTTGTAAGTTCAGTTGGCTAGACAAGAGTTTCTTGACAAGCCGTTGACAAGAAAATTATTGACACCGTCGTTGACAAGAGATTTCCTGACAAGCCCCTGACAAGAAGATCATTGACGTGGTCTTAAGCTCTTGACAAGGGCTTTCTTGACAAGCCGCTGACAACAAATAAATCTCAAAAGTCTTCTGGAAAAAAGGCGGCGAAATTCAAATTGGTCTTGGTGATGTCGTACAAGGGAACCACGCGGAAATAAATCCGTGATTGCGTTCTGGAAATAGTTTCTGGGATCAATTTCAAATCGGTTTGTCAAACAATTCATAAGGAGTAGGGAAATGTCAGTAAGCAAAAAATGGTTCGCCTCCATGGCGACGGTGTTGTTCTGCGCTCAAGGCGCGTTCGCGGATGTGGTTGCGGCATGGAATTTCAATTCACTAACCGGCGCGGTGCCAACCTCTTTCGCAGCAGATGCTGGTCAAGGCGGGCTATCACTTGTCGACTTCACGGGCGGGCTCAGTGGCTTGGTCGGAACGGATGTCAACGCATACAACGGCGATATCGCGGGTCAATCACTCACTGTCACCGGTACAACGCAAAATACAAAATCGCTGGTTATTGATGTCAACACATCGGGTATGAAGCAATTGCAATTCAGCATGGCGGCTCGTCGCAGTTCAAGCGGCTTCGCGGGCATGCTGGTGCAAGTCTGGGACGGTCAAATTTGGAAAGATGTCGGAAATATTTCCGCCAACACCACTCAGTGGCAACTGTATTCCATGGATTTGTCGTCCTTCACATTCGTGGAGAACGGAGCGCTTCGACTTCGAATTCAGTTCTCTGGGGCGACAAGCGCAAGCGGAAATGCGCGCATAGATAATCTTCGCGTCGACGGGAGTTTGGTCCCAACTCCAGGAGCCATTGCCGCGGCCGGTGTGGCTGCGGCCGCCGGTGCGCGTCGTGGCGCGCGGACACCTGAAGCCGACGCTACGAAACCTGCTGTGGCACATCCAATTGTGAAGCCAGTCTTGGAAACTGCGCCCGCAAAAATCCGTGCTCAAAAGATCACGCGGAAACCAAAGTGATTGCAATAGCCACGTGTCGCCCGTTGCCATGTTGAATCGCAACAACTTGGAACTCTTTCGTGTTTCGACAAAGCATGGGGGCACGTGGTGAAAATCAACGGAAGTCATCAAACGCAAACATAATTTCAACACAGATGCGCCGAGGACTTTATAGCCTGCAAATATGGCTGCAAAGTCGCATTCCAACAAGATACGCAAGGCCTCGGCGCATCCGACAGCGCTCAAGCGCGCGCTTGATGAATCAACGCTTGGCGCCGCGCACTGGAAGGTGTGGGGTCTTAGCGCCACAGGCGTCATGCTTGATGGATTTGATTTGTTCGTGATTGGCATCGCGTTACCACTGATCAAGTTGCAGTGGGACTTGAGCGCGCTTCAAGTTGGAGCCATCGCATGCGCCGCGGTGTTTGGCTCTATGTTTGGCGCGGTGTTTGGAGGCGTGCTCACTGATCGATTTGGCCGCAAGGCCATTTACTTGCTGGACTTGATGGTCTTTATTGTTGGCAGCTTGTTATGCGCGTTCGCAACCGGCCCGTGGTCATTGATTCTGTTTCGTTTTTTTCTTGGTATTGGAGTGGGCGCGGACTATCCCATTTGCGCAAGTTATGTTTCGGAGTTCATGCCTTCGCGTCTCCGTGGCAGAATGCTCATTGGCGCATTTTCATTTCAAGCCGTCGGCATTATTTTAGCTGCGTTGGTTGGCATTATTTTGCTTGGCGTCACTCCAGCCATTTCCGATTGGCGGATTTTGATTGGGTTTGGCGCGCTTCCCGCCATCATCGTTTTAATTTTGCGAACCAAAGTTCCAGAAAGTCCACGCTGGCTCATGGAGCAGGGGCGACTTGATGAAGCGCAGCATGTTGTTGAGCAATTTGTTCCAGCCAAAAAAATTAAGGAGTTGGATCAGGTCATCGCAGGCTTCGCCTTGCGCATGTCCGTTCAAGCCCCCAAGAAATTGGGCTATGCCGATCTCTTTTCCAAGAAATTTCTGCCGCGCACTATTTTAGCCTCAGTGCCGTGGTTTCTAATGGATATTGCCACATACGCCGTTGGGGTGTTTACGCCAGTGTTGCTTTCCTCGCTCGCCTTTGACGACGTGAACGATCCCATTCGCAAAGATTTTCTTTCAACCGCCGGAGCCGCGGGCCTTGGCATTTTTCTTGTGCTGGGTTTCATCGCCAACATGTTGCTTGTTGATCGCATTGGAAGAATGCGCTTGCAAATTGTCGGCATGGTTGTTGGCTTGGGAATTCTTGCGTGGAGCGCAATGACAGGAACCAATAATCCCAATATCACTGGCGCATTCAGTGGCTTCATGATTTTTAATTTGCTTATGAACATGGGACCCAATGCAACAACGTTTGTGTTACCCGCCGAATTGTTCCCAACAAAAATCCGCGCTTCGGCGCATGGGTTCTGCTCGGCCGTGGGCAAGTGCGGAGCTTTGGTTGGCCTGTTCCTGTTGCCAATTGTTCAAGAGCAATGCGGAACCAGCGTGACCATGTTGCTTATGGCATTTGTATGCATGCTTGGCTTGGCGGTCACAAGCATCTTCGCACAAGAAACTCGCGGTCGATCACTTGAAGACATCGAGCCGGGCGAAGCGAGCATCACTGGCTGAGATATTTATTCCGCGTCCGTGTCTT
>CAJACJ010000590.1 GCA_903938205.1 uncultured bacterium | reverse complement strand
TGGCCACGGTAAGAGGTGCGTCAGTGTCGAAGAACTCGACGACCATGTCGCCTTTTTCTGTTTTGATGGTTGCGGTTGACATAGGGCACAATCATAGACGCGAATCGCGCGCGCTTCCAGTTCATTTACATCTGTTGGTCGCAAATTTTGTGGTCGCCAGAAATTCATTCAATCAATTTCAGATGCACCCCAAATCCCCCTTGAATTCACTTGCAAAACAAGGCAACTTAGTGGCATGCATCCATTTCTTGACAACACGTTTCTCTTTCATTGGAGTCAACTTACGCCCGCTCACATGGAGCCGGATATTCGCGAGGCATTGCGCCGCGCGACTGTGGCTGTTGATGCGGTCAAGTCTCTCAAGGGCGGCGATCTGACATACAAAAATGTGTTGCTTGGACTTGAATCCGCCACGCGAGATTTGTCGCGCGCGTGGGGTTTGGTTTCACACTTGGACGCGGTGTTGAACAGCGATGAATTGCGCAAGGCGTACAACGCGCTGTTGCCGGATGTGACGGCGTTCTTCACGGCCATGACGCTTGATGCGCAATTGTGGTCGGTGTTGAAAGCCTACGCCGCAACCGATGATGCGAAATCGCTTACGGGCGTGCGCCGACGCTTCTTGCAAGAAACACTCTCGGACTTTCAAGAGAACGGCGCCGATCTTGCGCCGCAACAGAAGGAACGTCTTGCGGCCATCAATGAAGCGCTGGCGCAGAAGACGCAAAAGTATTCAGAGAACGTTCTTGATTCCACCAACGCGTGGGAACATTTCATAGAGGATGAAAAACAACTCGCGGGTCTGCCCGCAAGTTCGCTTGCCGCCGCCAAGCAATCTGCCAGTAGCAAGAATCGCGCGAACGCGTGGCGCTTCACGCTGCAGGCGCCGTCGGTCATGCCCATTTTGCAATACGCCGACAACGCGGATCTTCGTCAACTGTGTTGGGAAGGTCTTGGTGAAGTTGGTTTGAAAGGCGCGTGGGACAACACCGCGCTGGTTGGTGAAATTCTTGCGCTGCGCAATGAGAAGGCGCGCTTGCTGGGCAAGAAACATTTCGCCGATGTCACCACGGCGCGTCGCATGGCGCGCACCGGCGACACGGCTTTGCAATTTGTTGAGAACATTGGCAAGCGCATTCGCCCCAAGTTTGATCAAGAAGTTTCGGAGCTGGAAAATTTCCGCGCCAAGAAAGTTGGCGACGCTGCGCGCGCCATGCACCCGTGGGAGTTTGGATATTTCGCCGAGAAAATGCGCCAAGAAATGCACGGCTTTGATGACGAAGCGCTACGTCCGTGGTTTCCAATTGATGGCGTGATCGCGGGAATGTTCGGTCTGTTTGGCGATCTGTTTGGTATTCAAATTGTTGGCCGTGACAGCGCGTACACGTGCGCGGAAACAGGCAAGCGCGTGGTCACCCCCGCCGCCGCTCCGCGCGTTGATGGCGAAGCGGTTGCCGTGTGGCATCCAGAGGTTCGATTTTATGAAGTGCGCGACGGCGATCGATTGATGGGAAGTTT
>CAJACJ010000589.1 GCA_903938205.1 uncultured bacterium | reverse complement strand
CGCCGTGTCCGCCGCGCCAGCCGCAACCGGAATGACTCACGGCTCACAAAGCAAAGTCGCCGGCCTCATTGACGCCTATCGCACACTTGGACATTTAGCGGCGTCACTGGATCCGCTTGGCGTGGAGCGACCATTTCCAGAGGAGTTGCAACTTGAATCTTTCGGTTTGACTGACAATGATTTAGCCGCCTCGTTTGATCCTGGAACGCTGCCACTTCCAAATCCAAGTTCACTGACCGAGATCATCAATCTTCTGGAAGAAACATATTGCCGACATGTTGGTGTTGAATATCAACATGTTCAAGATGCTCAGCAACGGCGCTGGCTGCAGCAACGCATGGAAAGCGTGCGCAATCAGCCGCAATTTGACGTTTCTGTGCGCAAGCGATTGCTTGAAAGACTTATTGCGGCCGAAGGTTTTGAATCCTTCCTGGAGAAGCGCTTCATTGGAAAGAAACGTTTTGGTTTGGAGGGTGGCGAAAGTTTAATTCCACTGCTCGACGCGATCGTTGATCAAGGTCCCGCGCTTGGCGTGCGCGAATTTTCATTTGGCATGGCGCACCGCGGTCGCCTGAATGTGCTGGCCAATATTTTGGAAAAACGCTTCGACCAAATTTTCACCGAGTTTGACGAAGCTTGGACGGAGGACTTTTTGTCCGGCGGCGGCGATGTGAAATATCATCAAGGCTATTCAAGCGATGTGAAGACCACCAGTGGTCAACCGCTGCACATCACGCTGGCCGCAAATCCAAGCCACTTGGAATTTGTTTCAAGCGTGGTCATGGGTCGCTGCCGCGCCAAGCAACGACTTGCCAATGACACTGAACACCGCACCAGTGTTGTGCCAATTCTTATTCACGGTGACGCCGCGCTTCCGGGTCAAGGTATTGTCGCGGAATGTTTCAACATGATGTTGCTTCCCGGCTTCACCGTGGGCGGCACCATTCATGTGGTCATTAACAATCAAGTGGGTTTCACCACGGATGCAAAAGATTTATTCAGTGGCCGTTACTGCACCGACATCGCCAAAATGGCGAACACGCCAATCTTTCACGTGAATGGCCAAGACCCCGAAGCCTGCGCATGGGCCGCGCGGCTTGCCATTGAATGGCGCCAATCTTTTGGCACCGACATTCTGGTGGACATGTGGTGCTACCGAAAGAATGGCCACAATGAAACTGACGAGCCTTCATTCACGCAACCACTTATGTACAAGTTGGTTCGCAAGCAAGTCACGGCAATGACTCACTACGCAAACCGTCTGCAACAAGAAGGCGTGATCACTGCTGATGAGGTCGAACACCTCAAGAGCGATTTATTCGCGCGCATGGACGAGGCCCAGACACGCACCAAAAAAACACCGGTGGTTCCAGGCAAGAAACCGTTCGATCATATTTGGGCGGGACTGACCGAGGCCTACTCCGACACGCCAATTGAAACGGGCGTGAAAGAAAGTCGCTTGAAAGAAGTTGCCACCGCGCTTGCAAACTTGCCGGCGGGTTTTGTCGCGCACAAGAATGTCACTCGGCTTTTAGAAATTCGCGGCAAACTTGGCGGTGATGTTGGTGTGGATTGGGGCCTTGCCGAAATGTTGGCGTACGGAACTCTTCTACTTGAAGGCCATCCCATTCGACTCACGGGTCAAGATGTGGAGCGCGGAACATTCAGCCACCGTCATGCGGTTGTGGTTGATCAAGACACCGGCGCGCCACACATCGCATTGAATGAAATCGCCGCAAATCAAGCTAAATTTTGCGTGCACAATTCACCACTCACAGAGCAAGCCGTTGTTGGCTACGAGTATGGATACTCCCTCACCGATCCACGCATGTTGATCTTGTGGGAAGCGCAGTTTGGCGACTTCTGCAACGGCGCGCAAATCATCATTGATCAATTCATCGCCAGCGCGGAAACAAAGTGGCAACGATCAAGTGGACTTGTTCTTCTATTGCCACACGGATACGAGGGCCAAGGACCAGAGCACAGTTCGTCGCGCGTTGAGCGCTTCCTTCAATTATGCGCCGCCAACAACATGGTGGTGTGTCAACCATCCACCACCGCGCAAATGTTCCACTTGTTGCGACGACAAATGAAAGTGAAGTTCCGCAAGCCGCTGATTGTGCTCACGCCCAAAAGCATGCTTCGATCGGCCGCGGCAGCAAGCGCTCCAATTGAATTCACCAAGGGCGCGTGGCAACGAACATTGGTGGATACCGCGCCGGAAGCGGCGGCAAATGCG
>CAJACJ010000588.1 GCA_903938205.1 uncultured bacterium | reverse complement strand
CTATATCGAATAGCAAAGTAAACACAAACTCACAACGCTTTATATAGCGCAGTGAAACAAACTGCTGCCATGGTCTAGCAAATTCATGCCCTTATTCACGCCAATCATTCGCGGATGCACGCGGCATTGATTCAGCATTCTTAACCGCACATGCGTCCTACAGTTTGCCCGTATGGCTATCAAACCCGCACCCGCGCGACTTGTCATTGTCTTTGGCGATCAACTGAATCATGACGCCGCGCTTCTGCATTCACTTGGATCGTGCGACACCGTTCTTATGATGGAGGTCGCGCAAGAATCGCGCCATGTTCCAAGCCACGCGCAGCGGACTGCGCTCTTTCTATCCGCCATGCGTCACTTCGCCGACGAGTTGATCAAGCGCAAGCACGCCGTGCGTTACATAAACCTGGATGATCCGCAGAACACGGGATCATTTGAAACTGAAATCGCGCGCGCTGTAGCCGCGCTCAAGCCATCTGAAATTGTGTGCGTGCAACCCGGCGAATGGCGCGTGCTGGAAATGTTGCAACGCGTTGCAAGTTCCACGGGCATTGCGTTGACCGTGTTGCCTGACGATCACTTTCTCACAACGCCTGCGGAGTTCGCGGCCTGGGCTAAGGATCGCAGTGCGCTGACTATGGAATTTTTCTATCGCGAGCAGCGCCGCAAGTTGGGTTATCTCATGGAAGGCAGCGGCAAAAGCGCCAAGCCGATTGGTGGCGAATGGAATTTTGACAAGGAGAATCGCTTGCCATTTGGAAAGGGCGGTCCAAGTCCGCGGCCGCGCGCGCCCATCACGTTTAAGCCCGACAAAATCACGCTTGCGGTGCTTGCGGCCATGAAGAGCGTGCTTCCAGAGTTGCCAGGAAAATCGCAATCGTTCGCCTGGCCCGTCACGCGCAAGCAAGCGCTGGCCGCGCTGGACGACTTCATCACGCATCGCCTTGCAAAGTTTGGACCATTTGAAGATGCAATGTGGACAAGCGAACCCATTCTGTATCACTCCGCGCTTTCAAGTTCGCTGAACTTGAAGTTGATCAATCCCAAGGAGTGTTGCGAGCAGGCCATCGCCGCATACAACGCGGGCAAGGCGCCGCTGCAATCGGTGGAGGCGTTCATTCGTCAACTGATTGGTTGGCGCGAGTTCGTGCGCGGCGTGTATTGGCTTGAGGGCGCGACATATGCAAATCGAAATGGGCTTGATCAGCGCGGCGAGTTGCCAAACTTTTATTGGAGCGGCGACACCGACATGGCGTGCATGAAGGCGTGCGTTGGTGAAGTGCTGGACACTGGATACGGCCACCACATTCAGCGGCTCATGGTCACTGGCAACTTCGCGCTGATCAGCGGTGTTCATCCGCGCGCCGTCAGCGATTGGTATTTGGGAATGTTTGTCGATGGCATTGATTGGGTCACGCTGCCCAACGCGCTGGGCATGGTCATGCACGCGGATAAAAGGCCAGGCGCGGCCAAGGGCGTGACCGGTTTGGTTGGCACCAAGCCGTACGCGGCAAGTGGCAAGTACATACAGCGCATGAGCAATTATTGCGTCGGTTGTCGCTACGACCCTGGCGAGCGCGCTGGCGAGAAGGCGTGCCCCGTGACTGTTTTTTACTGGGACTTTTTAATTCGCACGCGCAAGCAGTTGGCGGGCAATCAACGCATGGCCATGATTTATAAAAATGTGGATCGCATGACGCCGCAAGTGATGACGCAGGTCACTATTGATGCTGGGTTGTTGCGTAAGAAGTTTGGAATTGATGGGGCAAGCACCCGGGGATAGGTTGGTGCTGGCGCGCGGTGCAACTTGAGGCGACCGAGACGGCGTGGTGCGTTGGCCGAACTGGAAAGATGGATGTGTGACGCACATACATAGCCGCGGAAAAAAGGCAGTGATTTGCAAAGTAGCCCGCGCCAGCCGTTACGTTGCGGGCATGGATCAATGTGTGCGCATATATGCGGCATTCGCGCCGACGGTTGGTATGGGAATGTTCTTGCGCCTAGCGCAATTGCGCTGCGGGGTGGCGCCATTTTGGGGGCTGTTCCAATATCTATATACATTTGCACAAATACATAGATTATGGAACAATGCCGCCATGACCTCCATTCAGATCAAAATCAAAAAGCTTCTGCGCCGCGATGGCACGGCCCGATCTACGCAACTTGTTCAGGCAGGCGTTGCGCGAGTGCAACTATCTCGCATGGTGGCTACTGGTGAATTGGTGCGAGTGTCTCGCGGACTGTACACGCTGCCCAATTACCAAGGCGGCGAACATTCTTCGTTGGTGACGGTGATGAAGCGCGCGCCCAATGTTGTGTTTTGCTTGCTCACCGCGCTTCGATTACATGGACTGACAACGCAGGCGCCGTTTGAAGCGTGGATTGCGATCGGCAACTCGCAACACGCGCCGCGCATTGACTATCCGCCACTGCGCATCGTTCGATTTTCCACG
>CAJACJ010000587.1 GCA_903938205.1 uncultured bacterium | reverse complement strand
GCTGGCCACCGCTGAACTCATGCGGATATCGATCTGCCGCCGCGCGCCACAAACCGCAGCGCTCCAACAATTTCTCAACACGCTCGCGTAATTCGTCACCACTTGCAAGCCCGTGCACCTCGATTGGCTCGCCCACGATCCGCCCCACACGCATTCGCGGATTTAAACTTCCACCCGGATCTTGAAAAATAATTTGCATCTTGCGCCGCGCCGCGCGCAGCTGAACGGAGTTCATGGCAAAAATATCGTGGCCTTCAAAAAGGGCTTGCCCACCAGAGTGGTCCGCCAAGCGCAACAACGTGCGCCCAACCGTGGTCTTGCCGCAACCCGATTCCCCGACCAGACCCAATGTTTCACCCTTGTCTAAATGAAAGCTAACGCCGTCGACGGCTTTCACATGTCCTGTGACGCGTTGCAACACGCCGCGACGAATAGGAAACCATGTCTTGAGATCACGAACTTCCAATAAATATTTCGCGCTCATGGAATGAATGCTATCTCTTGAAAATAAATTTAGGGAAGCGGAATTCGCAATTGCGCCACATCGCCATTTTGTTGGCGAACCCCAAGCACGAGTTCAGGAGCGCCCTGCGTTCTCAGTTTGCGATTGATTCGCGTGTAAAAGTCGTCCAAATTGGCTATTTTTTGACCAAACACTTCCATAATTAAAGTTCCTGGCGGCAGAATTCCGGCCACGCTTGAACCCGCCACAACTTCCTCCACCAATACGCCACGATCAAATGGAACCCCAAATTGCTGCGCCATTGCTTCGGTGGATGACGCCAATTTTTTAACGCCAATACTTCTCAAAGTATCGACGATTAATTTTGAATTTGTCTCCGGCTTCAATTGTTCAATGACAACCTGCACGCTGAAATTTTCGCCACGCTTATTTTCAACATCAGGCCTCCATGCGTCCACGCTCAAACTTTCACTTGGTTGACGAGAAGCAATCATGGTTTTCAGTTGCGCAACGCTCTCAATACGCTGACCAGCAAATTGCGTGATCACATCTCCAATACGCAACCCAGCAATTTCGGCGGGGCTTTGTGGACTGACAAATTCAATCGCCACTCCATCACCTTGAAAATATTTCGCGGTGGCTTGAAGAATTGGATCGCGCATGCGCATGCGCGCCAAGTCCTCTATGTTCAACATGGACACTCCCAAATATCCCTTCAACGCCACGCCATGATCAATGAGTTGGCCCACCACATTGTCGATCATGGAAATTGGAATAGCCAACCCAATACCAGAGAATTGCCCCTGCGAAACGCCATTTCCACGACCGGTGGCAATGGCCGTGGACATGCCAACAACATGCCCTTTGGTGTTGGTCAGCGGCCCGCCCGAGTTACCGGGATTGATGGCCGCATCCGTCTGGATGAAATTTTCATATTCAATTTCGGTAATGCCAGCGGCGCGTCCCACACCCGACACAATTCCATTGCTCATTGAGAAACGAAAATCAAACGGACTTCCAAATGCGAACACCATGTCGCCTTGTTGCGGATCTTGCGCCTCGCGCTGTGCGGGCACAATGCCTTGCCCATCCACTTGCAATACAGCTATGTCCGTGCGCAAATCCGCGCCCAGCAATTTCGCCTCGCGACGCTCACCATCAAACATTTGCACTTCAAGTCTGGTTGCGCCCTCCACAACGTGTGCGTTGGTCACAATATGACCCGCGGAGTCGTAGACCCAACCGCTACCGGAATTATTAAATGCGCGACCAGTTCCACGCCCAGTTAATGTTCCAGTGCTACTGACATGCACAACGCTTGGCTCCACAAAAATGGCGACATCACGCGAAGCCTGTGACATTTGATCTAAAATTGAACCCGAGTGAAGGCGCGCCTCAGCCGAACTCATTTGCGTGGCGGTCATGCCTTGCGAAACTTGGCGTACCGCCACAGGTCCAACAAATAACAACACGCCGGCCGCGGCAAGTACGACTAAAGATGGTCCAAGAAATTCAATGCGCCGCATGTGAGTCGTTTCCAGAACGCAACATGCCCCGCAGTTTTTCCTGCTCAGCTTGCTCCATGCGATACGTTTTTCCAGGCAATTTCCCTGCGCGAACAAGCTCGGCAAAAGCCGCGGCGCCAGCTTGAATGGCTTGGCCAACGGCGGCCATTGGTTGCGCGAATGCAGGCTGCCAATCGCTCATTCCAAGAATGTCTTGCAATACAACAACTTGTCCGTGACAACTTGAACCGGCTCCGCAACCAATCACAGGAATTGTGGCGCGCTCAACAATCAATTGCGTTACCTCTGGTGGACATGCTTCAACAAGCAACATGCTGGCGCCGGCGGCTTCCATGGCAGATGCGTCGGCCACGATACGAACAGCATCCTCCGCGGTTCGCCCCGCCGAAAAATATCCGCCCTTCATCTTGGCTTGTTGCGGACGGCTTCCAACATGGGCCACCACAGGAATTCCAGCGCGCGCCATTTGTTCCACAAGCGTCGCGAACGATCGATCCACTTCCAACTTCACACAGTCGGCCATGCCTTGCGTGAGAAATCTTCCGGCGTTGCGAATGGCGTCGGCTTGTTCACATTGATAGGAAAGAAAAGGCATGTCCGCCATGACGACGCGTCGCGGTGCGCCACGCTTCACGGCGGCGGTGATCTCCACCATGAAATCAAGCGGCGCATGAATGGTTGCCGTGTGTCCAAGAATGACTTCGGCCGCGGTGTCGCCAACCAATAAAACTTCAACGCCCGCGCGGTCAAGCCAGCGCGCTGTGGTTGCGTCGTAGCACGTTAAACATGTGAAGCGTTTTTGTTCGCGAGCCATGCGCGCCAAAGTGCGCAAGGTAATGGCCTCGCCAGCACCAGCGTCCGTGGTGCGATTGGTGGCAAGCGATTCATTCAATGGTGCGTTGTTGGGTTCCACAGGTGCCAATAGTAGCCCGCTTTCCCTTAAAACCGTCGTGACGGATTGTTGATCAGATTGTCGCGCCCAGGCACGATCATGTCCGCAATTTCGATGGCTTCCTTTAGTGATTCGAGCGCTTGTGTAATGTCAAAACACGGAGATATCACGCGGCCCTGCTCCAAATGCTCCGAAGTTGCCACGGCGTCACCCGCTATCAAAATAGTGGTTGCAGGCGTGGGCAAAAGCAAGCCGTTTGAACCAATGGAAACTCCAGGCAACGGAAATAAATCCACGCCCTCGGCCAATCGATCGGGCGCCACTTCACAGGCGTTAAGGATTTCCAATTCATCGCGCAACATGCGGGTCAATTCCGCGTCTTTCTCCGCGCGCGCCTGCTCAAGTTTTTCACGAAGTTGCGCGCGCACGCCTTGTTGCTCAAGCTCGCCAATCCACACGGTGGCGTTTGCAAATGCCGCCAACCCGCGTCGGCGAAGTGGATGAAAGCTGGTTAGAAAAACATGCGTGATACTTTCGGCGCCCTTACCCGTGCGCTCGGACAAACGCGGAAGCAAAATCTGTGGCGGCAACGACGGATCAACCAAAATCACCGCGTCACCCGACACCACAAGCGAAGTGGTTGTGTGCGCCGCGCGCACATCGCCCTTCTCGCTCCACAACGGATGCGCGCTCATTGCGCCAATGGAAATAATTTTTAAACTAGCCGCCATGATTTAGTCCGGGGCGGATTCCTTTGCAAGACGACTCAGCGGATCATTGGGATCGCGCCGTTTGCTTTCAAGCGCGGCGATCACCTCCGGTGGAACCAACGCTGAAAGTCGCTGTAAATCCCCACCAAAAGCCGCAATTTGCTTAATCAAACTACTGGAGACATAGGCAAAACTTTCGCCTGTCAAAATAAACACGGTCTCAATTTCCGCCACTTGCCGATTGGTGATGGCGAGTTGGCATTCGGAAGCCAGGTCGGTGACATTGCGAATGCCGCGAATAATCGCCGAAGCGCTTTGCTTGCGGGCGAAGTCCGTGGTGAGTCCGTTGTAACTCTCAACGCGAATCTTGGCGCCCTTTGGATTTTTCTTCAGCAAGCGCTCAACCAAAATCTGGGCGAACTCACGGCGCTCCTCAATGGTGAACAGCGGCGGCTTGTCAATGTTAATTCCAATGGCAAGAATCACCTCGTCAAAAATACTGCGACTGCGTTCAAGCACATCAATGTGTCCCAAGGTGATGGGATCAAATGAACCGGCATAAACGGCAAGATGATGCATGGCGCGCAAGCCTTACGGCCCTGTCACTCCCGCGGCGGTCATCACTTGCGAAAGTCCGGCAGCGTTCAGCAAGCGCTTGAAATTTTCGCCAAAGACAAAGTTCTCTTTTGGAAAATTCAGGCCGCTGCGATTGTTGTCAATGTGACTGAACACAATTTCCGTGGACCCAATGTCCGTCCATGCGCCAGTTCTGTGATCAAAGCAAGAAATCGTGCCTTTTGTGCTGGCGCCAGACTCATCCACGCGCTCAATCACTGCGTCGTAGCGAATGGTTTGCCCTGGAATGACATCCGCGTCAATCGTGGCCGAACCAATCTTTGCAAGAATCACTTTTTCTTTAAAGCCGCGCGTGCTTCCAACCAACACGCCCGCTGTCTGCGCCATGCCTTCCAACATCAGCGACGCTGGCATGATGGGTTGATCCGCGAAGTGATCGTGTAAATGATCCTCCGCCAAACTGACATTCTTCACCGCGGTCAAGCGGTGTCCAGGTTCAAACGCAACCATCATGTCAATCCACATCCAACGCATGGGCGATTCTTTCTACGGATATTGCTAGACATAGATCAGGCAATATTTTTGGCAACATTTCAGGCAACGTTTCAAGTGCTCTTTGCAAACGCGCACGCAGTTTGCGCCGCGCAAATGAATACATCAAGCTTTGAGCTTGTTGTCCACAAAGTCAGTCAAACTTTTCACGGTAAACACTTCGCTGAGTTTGCCCACCGAGCGATCTTTTTCAAAGTTGGAAAAGTCAATATGCGGCAGTTTTTCCTTCAAAAGCGCGAAGCCCTTGTCGGTCACTTTGCCATTCTCAACCATGCTTGCGTCTTGCAACATGTTCTCGGGGAACAATTCACCCTGCTCAATTTTGAACGGTTTCGCGGGCGTGGAAAATTTCTTCTCCAAGCGAAATTGAATGTCCAGAAAGTCAATGCTCTCCGCGCCCAAGTCGCCAGTCAACGTGGACGTTGGTTTAACGTCCTCCGCGTCAACGCCAAGAGCCTCTTCAAGAACTTCGCGAACGCCTTCTTCTATCTGTGTGCGATCAAATGACAATGTGAATTCTCCATTCAGTGGTGATGCCGCCCTTCCATGGGCGACGGATTAGTGAGTTGCCGCGACGGCGGCGTGAATTCGAACGGGTCGCATTGTAAAGCGACCAGAGACTGCCGTTTCGCCAACTCCGGTGGAGCGGACAACTAGGGCTGTACCTTTCATACCAAACGACCCATCTTCATGAATTTTTTCGCGCGTGACTTCCACTTGTAGCGCCTCGCCTGGGCGGACAAAACTTCCGTATCGCAGGGCGCGCACATTTCCCAGCACCAATCGAACTTTGGATTGATCCTTTAGCAGCTCGCGCGCAGCCTGAACCATGGCTTCAAGCATGAACACCCCAGGCAAAACTGGAAAGCCAGGAAAGTGATCCGCAAGGTATTCCTCGGC
>CAJACJ010000586.1 GCA_903938205.1 uncultured bacterium | reverse complement strand
AGCAAGTCGCCGCGCTGGGCGATTGCATTTAAATATCCAGCGGAGCGCAAGAGCACAACGTTGGTGAATATTGAATGGCAAGTTGGCAAGGGCGGCACGCTCACTCCGCGCGCCACCATGGAGCCGGTGTTTGTTGGTGGAAGCACGGTGCGCCACGCCACGCTGCATAACATTGAGGAGATTTGGCGCAAGGACATTCGCGTGGGTGACCGCGTGTTGGTGGAGAAGGCGGGTGAAATTATTCCGCAAGTGGTGCAGGTTGATCTTTCGGCGCGAAAGAAAAATAGCGTGCCAGTGGCGGCGCCTGTTGTGTGTCCAAGTTGTGGCAGTGAATTGGAAAAAGAAGGACCTAAAATATTTTGCCGCAACCCGGCGTGCAAGGCGCAATTTTGCGAGCGTGTGAAGTGGTTTGTTGGCCGCGATCAAATGAACATAGAAGGCCTTGGCGACAAGGTGGTTGATCAATTGGTGGACGCGGGACTGGTGAAAAAATTCGCCGACTTGTTCACATTGGACGCCAACACCATGGCGCAGATGACCAGCGAGGCCACCACAAGCGCGGGCACGCAGCAGCGTAAAATTGGCTTAAAAACTGCGCAATCTATTATTGATTCAGCCAACAGCGCCAAGGAAAAAGGATTGGCGCGCGTCTTGGCGGCGCTTGGTTTGCGACACATTGGCGCAACGGCAAGCAAGACATTGGCGAAAATGTTTCCAGACGCGGACGCGTTGTTGGCGGCAACGCAAGATCAGTTCGAAGCGCTGGATGACTTTGGGGAAACCACGGCGGCCAGTTTGGCGGGGGACTTGCATCGCTCAGACATTCGCAAGATGTTCAAAGACTTGGCGGCTGTTGGCGTGAATTTGCGAAGTCCGTTGTATGGCGCAGCAAAGACGGTTGGCGTTGGTACCGACAACGTGTTCGCTGGAAAAACAATTGTGCTCACGGGCACGCTGGAAAATTTTGAGCGTTCAGATTTGGCGGAGCGGTTGGAATCACTCGGCGCGAAAGTGAGCGGATCTGTTTCTAAGAAAACGGATTTTGTCATTGCCGGAAGCGACGCCGGCAGCAAACTGGAGAAAGCGCGCGCATTGGGCGTGGCCATTTGGAATGAAGCCCAACTTGTTGCCGCGTTGAAAAGTGTTGAAACTCAATAAGTTGATCGCTGCGCAAGCGGGTTGAAATGTTTCGCACCAAAATTACTGTAATCATGCTGGGTGCTTAGACACATACCTGCTGCGTGGTTTGAAGCCACATTGGTCGGAAAAAAACTCCCGCGGATAAATCCGCGGGAGCGATTATGCGAACATCTTGTGGCGATTGAACTTGCAAGCGTTCTATCGCCAAGACCTAAATAAGCGGTTTTGCCCGCTTATTTCTTAGTTGCTGGTGGACCAGGCAACGGCCGAATGGAAATAATTTCAATAGTTTCAACTGGAACATCGCCAGGCTTGGTCTTGCCGTTGCGAATGACATCCACCACATCCATGCCGTCAATCACTTTGCCAAACACCGCGTAGCCAGGATTGCGGCCACTGGCGTTGAGAAACTGATTGTCGACAGTGTTGATAAAGAATTGGCTTGTGGCGGAATTTGGATCGTTGGTGCGAGCCATGGCAAGCGTGCCACGACTATTGGGCAACCCATTCTTTCCCTCGTTCACAATTGGAGCCTTGGTTGGCTTTTGCTTCATATCGCTAGTGAAGCCGCCGCCTTGAATCATAAAGCCGCTAATCACGCGGTGAAAGATTGTGCCGTCGTAATAATTTTCATTCACATACGACATAAAATTCTCAACGCTCTTTGGCGCCATCTTGTGATCAAGTTCCATGACCACGTCGCCCTTGTTGGTCTTCATCACTACATACATCATGTCTGACATAGGCATGGACGCGGTTGGCGCGGGTGCCGCTGCTGGCGCAGGTGGAGCGACTGGTGTAACTGGCGCCGCAGGTGGTGCTGGGGCAACTGGCTTTGCTGGCGCTACTGGCGCTACTGGCGCTGCGGGAGCAACTGGCTTTGCTGCCGCTACTGGCGCTGCTGCGGCGACAGGCGCCACAGGTGCTACTGGTTTCGCTGCCGCGACAGGTGCGGCTGCAACTGCTGGAGTTGAAGCAGCAGTGGTGGCAGGTGCGGCTTCAGGCGCGGCGGCTGCATCCGGTGTTGCATTGCATGCGCTTAGGAAAGTTGCGGCGGAAAAGAGACCAAATACAAGGACTGATTGAAGTGTTTTGTGCATGGAGTTTCTCATAGGGGCAATATGGTAACCATTTCTAGGCTTATGAAATATCGTGTGGCTTGCCTT
>CAJACJ010000585.1 GCA_903938205.1 uncultured bacterium | reverse complement strand
GGCGGCGCACTCGCAGGATCACTCGCTGGCGGATCAGTAGGTGGCGCGCTCGCAGGATCAGCTGCCGGATCAGCGGCAGCAGGTTCAGCAGCTGGATCCGCAGCGGGTTCCTCAGGCTTTGGCTCTGAAGATGTTGTCGCATCAGCGGCGGGCTCTTCGCTCTTAGGCGCATCACTATTGCCTTCACCTTTTGCAGCGTCATCAGTTGGCGCATCTGTCTGTGTGGCGCTGTCAGGACTCTTGGCTTTACCACCAGTCAAATGCGCGCTTGCAACTTCAATGCCTTTGCGGAACTTCACCACATTGTCATCGGAGCTGCTTTCAGGAATTCCGGTTAAGACCGATTCAAATGTTTCAATCGCCTTGGTCTTAGCGGCTTGCCGAATGGCCTGCGCCGCTGCGGCGTCTTTGCTCCATGAACCATCCGCGTCAATTTTCCCCGCGGCGGTGTACGCCGAAATATCAAGCGTGCTTGCGCTTTCGCGGCGCTCCAACATTCCCGCCAACGCCAATTGCGCCGACACCAATGGCAACTTTGCGTTCTTGGATGAGTCGCCGCTGCTGGCTTGTTGCGCCAAACTCACGGCTTTCTCCAATCCTTCAATCGCGCCGTCATACAACGCGTTTACTTTTTCACTTGATTCGCGCAACGCCTTGGCCGAATCAAGGGCCGATGTTTTGTAGTCCGTGGCAAGGCGCGTGAATTCTTTCATAGATGCTTCACGCAGCGCTTCAATGTCCGCGATGGCACCCATGCTCGCCTCGTTGCGCTTCACGCTGGATTCATACGCGTCGCCCGTTTGAACGGAAATGCGATGCTCCAACGCCGCCGTTTGTGAATCCAAATCCAGATTTGCGGATTGACTGTGCAACTTGCGCGAGTCAGTCATGGATTTCTGCGACTCGATGGTCAATTTCAATCCACCAATCGGACCAGTCGCAATGGCTTGTTGTTTCAAATCATGCGCTTGCTTTTCAAGTTCAAGCGCCTTGCTTTGATTCTCCGCAATAGTGCTTGCGGTTTGATCCACAGCCTCTTTTTGTTTTTCGGATTGCGCGGCCAACGCTTTGATCACAATTTCGCTGGCGGCTCGATCTTTTTCCAACACTTCACGCGCCTCAGGCGGCACTTGCATGGTTGTGCTTTTTTCCAAAGCCTGAAATTGCAGGCTTAAGCTGCTGGCTACAAGCACATTGTCTGCGTTGAGCCTGCGTGTTTTTTCTAATTTCTCAATTGCAACGGTGTCCAAGCGCGCGGCTTGTATTTGCAGTTGCGACGCGATCAAAGACAAGGATGATTTTTGCGCGGCGCTTGAACCCGCGGCAGGCGTGGCCGACGAAGCAACTTGGCGCAATGATTCAGCGCTTGTTCGATTGGCTTCGGGGTCGTGCGCGGAAACCGACGCCATGGCTTTTTCCGCGGCGGCAACGGTTGTGTGGAATTTCTTGGTGGCTTCGCGCTGTGTCAAAGCGGCGTCATCAACGCAGCCGGTCACGCACGCGCACGACGCAAGAAGCGCCAGCGAAAAAAAACAAGTCACGCGTGAAGAGCGTGAATAGAAGTTGGTTTGCGCGCGGGCAAGACTAAGAAATTGCATTGGGTGATTCTAACCAAGAAAACGTCAACGATCGGGTTGGTTGTTGGTCGGTTTTTCGGCGGGTATTTTGAATGTTGGCGGGGTGTAATCAATCGGGTACTCCACGCGTGGCTGATGCATGCCGCGTATCCAAGACACAGCGTCTTTCTGCAGCGATTCGC
>CAJACJ010000584.1 GCA_903938205.1 uncultured bacterium | reverse complement strand
GGCAGTGAGAAGAAATCGGTCACGCTGACAACGGTTCCCTGGATCGCCGAGCACATGGTGCGACCACTGCACGCTGGTTCATTTGCGCAGCCTGGTCTTTCAACCGCCGCCGAGCGCGAGCAAGTTCCCCGAGAACTTATGCCAGTGATTGAGCGCTTGAATCACATTGAGCAACAATTGAAGGAAATTCAAGCCGAATTGAAGAAATCTCCTCAAGCAAGTCCGCGCTGATACAAGCCGCCGTTGTGTGGGTGATTGTGCAATTCGGATAGTGAACTACGCAGCCGTATGTGGTGACGTTGTTGAGCTCAATGATTCAGCGGAATTATTTGGCGGCAACAAGTTCAATCACGCTGTACTGATCTAAGTTCAGCGTGACTAATTCGCCATCGTCTAGGCGAATTTCAAGTCGATCAAGCCATACTTTGTCATCGCGGCCGTGCACAAACCAAGAACCAGTCTTGGCTTGCTGATAACGCACCACCACGCCTTCCATGGTCGTGGTCCACACATCATGCGTCTGCGCATATTGCTGCGTAACGCGAACGCGTGTGCCGGCGGACATAGGTGGTGCTTCAAGCGACATAGGGCTACAAGTGTAGCGAACTCAACCCTCGGCGGCGACAGCGTCTGGACCTACCGTCGCTTGACTCATGGTGGCGCGCCACGCACTAGACATTCTTCGTTTGATCACGTCGTTCACGCGTTCAAGCGTCCAACCCTCAAGCGTGGCGGTAAGTTCGGCCAGGGTTCGCGCCTTACCAATGCGAAAGAGATCGCTTGTCATGGTGCTAGCGCGTGCCATAGCGCTTTCGCCTTGCATAACCATGCGACTTTTAAATCCAATTTTGGCGCGGTCAAATTCAATTTGATTGACGCCCGATTCAAAGCGGACAAGTTCGTCCATGATGCACTTGCTGGTGGTGGCGGCCCGCTGTGGCGTGCTGCCGGCGTAAATTTGCAGCACTCCGCGGTCGCGTCCAGTGGCGGCACTTGCCCCAACGCTATAGCAAAGACCGCGTTTTTCACGCACTTCCGTAAATAAACGACTGCTGGCTTCGCCGCCCAAAATGACGGAGGCAATGCGGAAGCCAAAAGAATCCGGGTCGCTTTCTGTTGGCGCATCAAAGGCGAATGCCATGTGGGTTTGCGAACTGGCAAGCGTGTAATGATCGGAGCCACCGGTTCGAGCGCCGAACGGTTTCGCCTCCACGTTGGTGCCACCCCATGCGCCAAACAGTTCCTTTAATTTTGGCATTGCATTTTCCGGTGACACTGCGCCGGCGATTGAAAGAATGGATCCTTGCGCAACCGCGCGTCGCTTCCACGCCGCTCTTAAATGTTCCGTGGTCAATGATTTCAAACCCGCCTCATCGCCGTATCCCGTGCGATTGAATGGCGATGGAAAATGCAACTTAGCCAATCGCAACATGACAAGATGTTGTGGATCATCTGGTAACGCGTGCAATGCTTGCAATGATAGTTGGCGAACTGGCTCCAAATGTTCCGGATCAATTCGCGGGCGCAGGGCCATGTCCGCGACAAGTTCCAGCGACGCGTTTAAGCGCGAAGCCAACATGGTTGCGGAAATTAAAACATAATTCGAGTTGACGGTGGTGCTGCGTTCGCAACCCAATGTGTCCATGGCATCACTGAATGCGCGGCTGTCACGAGTGCCAGAGCCGCGCACAATTAGCTCCGAAAGCAGCGTGCTTTCGCCTTCTCCAGCCGTTCCTTCAGGGTCGCCGGCGGTGCCCGCGGGAATGGCGAACGACAATGACGTGGTGGCCATTCCAGAGATTGGTTCAAAGGCCACGGTGAGTCCGTTGCTTAATTTTTCAGTG
>CAJACJ010000583.1 GCA_903938205.1 uncultured bacterium | reverse complement strand
CATGTCATGAACAATGCGCACATAGGCCAGAGCGGTGCGCTTGCCTCGGCGCGTTTGCAACATCCATAATTTTTTGCGCTCAATGGTGAATTCAAAATCTTGCACGTCGCCAAAACGCTTCTCAAGTGTCTTGCGCACTTTCACAAGTTGCGCGAAAGCAGGCGCCATATTTTTATTTTGCGCCATCTGATCCACTGGAAGTGGCGTGCGAATTCCGGCGACAACGTCCTCGCCTTGCGCGTTCACCAGATACTCGCCGTAGAAAACATTCTCGCCCGTCGCGGGGTCGCGCGTGAACGCAACGCCGGTGCCGGAATCATCGCCAGTGTTGCCGAACACCATGGCTTGCACATTGACGGCGGTGCCCCATTGCGCGGGAATACGATATTTGGCGCGGTACACAATGGCGCGATCGTTCATCCAACTACGGAAAACCGCGGCGATGGAACCGATGAGCTGATCCATTGGATCATTTGGAAATTTCTTGCCAGTGCGATCAAGAATGAGCGCCTTGAATCGCTTCACCAATTCATGCAAATGCGTTTCAGTGAGATGCGTGTCCTCCGCAACGCCAACCTCCGCCTTGAGTTTGGCCATGACATCTTCAAATGGATCGTGCTCGTTTTCATTGCGCTTCTGCACGCCCATGACCACGTCGCCGTACATCTGAATGAAGCGGCGATAGCAATCCCATGCGAAACGACCGTTGTCAGTGGCTTCCTTCAACGCCAAAACTGTTTTGTCATTCAAGCCCAAATTGAGAATGGTGTCCATCATGCCGGGCATGCTGTCGCGCGCTCCGGAGCGAACCGACACAAGCAATGGATTGCGCGCGTCGCCAAATTTCTTGCCAACAGATTTCTCAAGCCGCGCCACATACGTCTTGAGTTCCTTTAGAAGTGACGGCGGCATTTTGCGGCCGCTTTCGTAATACAAGTTGCAGACTTCCGTGGTGATGGTGAAACCTGGAGGCACAGGCAAACCAATGGAGCACATGGCCGCCAAGTTCGCGCCCTTGCCGCCAAGCAGGCTCTTCATGCTGGCGCTTCCTTCGGTGCCTTTGGCCGCGAAGAAGTAAATCAACTTGCCAGCCTTTGAATTGACGGATTTCACTCCGCCTGATTTCTTGGAGTTGGCCTTGGTATTTTTATTTTTAGACTTTGTCACAGGCTTTACATTCTTTGATTTGGCAATCGCGGTCTTGGACTTCGCGCTTGAGCGGCTAGATTTTTTTTGTAGGCGAGAACTTGAACGTGGTGGTGTGGCAAGCGACATAGAGAACCTCTGAAATGTGTGAGTTGAACCGAATAAATGCGGCAGGCGCCGCGCAGTTCTAAGGATATTGATTTTGTATTATTTCGCACGATCACATCAAATTGCCTTGAAATGCCTAGCATCATGGCATGGCACCCGCTCAACGCTTGGATTGGAATGTGCAACCACTCGACGTACTGCGTCGTTGGCCGCGCACTATTGCATTGGCGGCGTTGCTTTCTGGAGATGATTCCAATTGGTCGCGCGTCAGCGTGATTGGTGTTCCAAGCGAATGGAAAATATTGCGTGCGCATGAAGGATTGACCAAGCACGATGTGCTGGCCTGGATTCGCTCGCTTGATGTGGCGAGCGCCGACACAACCACGCCCCTGCACGACAGCCCCCCGATGGGCGCGGGCTGGTTCACACAATTTTCTTACGAACTTGGCGCGGTGCTTGAGCCATCGGCGCGCACGTCTGAAAATTATTTCAAAGTTCAGTCCACCAATGACGCGCGCATGCACGATGCTCTGCGAGATCGCGAAACAAATTCTTTTTATAACGACACGAACTCT
>CAJACJ010000582.1 GCA_903938205.1 uncultured bacterium | reverse complement strand
GACTGGTGTACATCCCGACGAGGCCGTATTTCAGAAAGCCGTTGCAAGCGCGCTGGGAGAATAATTCTGCTTGATCAGATTGGGTTGTGTCACATCAACTCAAGAAGCAGTTTCTGTAACAGCGCTTCAGAAGCGCGGGCACAGAGCAGGCGAATAGGCAACACTAATGTTTGGGCACGCACCAGTCACATGGGCAACACAAATGTTTAGTCACATGAGTGACAGACCGGCCATTTGACAGAACCCTCCCCCACTTGCGGCTTAGTCAAAATACGTATCGGCGTGGTCGTATGGCGGCGCGCAACAGCAGAGAAGTCGCAGATTAGTTTCGGCAGTGATCTGGTGGCGCGCGCCAACGGGAATAAGAATGGCGTCGCCGGGGCCAACCTTGCGAGTCGTGCCGTCAAGATCCATGAGCGCGGTGCCTTCAAGCAGAAAATAAAATTCCTCGCTGACCTTGTGGTAATGGCGTTGAGTGGATTGCCCTGGCTTCAAAGAAGCTTCCGCCAGACTTTGCATTGCAACGGGCGCGTTGGTGCGATCCAGAATGCTGCGGATGACAGAGCCATCTTTGGTTATAAAAGGTTTTTGATTTTCAAGTTGCTGAATAATCATGAATTGAATTTATGCGATTTTGTTGATTAAGAATGAAATGATTTTTATTTCGAGTGCGCGGCAGATAGAAGCGGATCCATTACAAACTCTCGGATTTGGCGCACAATTCGAATGAGTTCTGGCGCACGAAGTTGATTTTTGTTTACAAATGCCCGCCATTGAATTTTCTTGTTCGCATCAGCAGCAAACTCGTCACTTAAGCCGATTGGAACACCATTTGGAAACGGCGTGGCGCGCCGGCGAAATGTGGCCGCTATCGCCTTTGCAAGTATGGATTGATCAAGTACGCCTTCAACAGCCAACGCGCGTAAATCAAAGTAGTCCTTCATGCGGCTATTTGACATGCCCAAGCTCACAATGGCCTCTAGCTTTTCTGCCGCAACAGTGGCGCGCGGATACACACGAAGATGTGGCGCGAGCAGGTCTGATAGCAGCGTTGGAAAAAAAATTTCATCTGGCGCGGGCGTTATCGCCTCGCCAAAACTCAAGTCGAGCTGCAAGGAACATCGCGCTTTGCCAAGAACGCAATTCAATTGAACCCGATAGCCGCCGTATTTATTGTTCTGGCGAATGTCTTGTATGGTTATGGATGATGGATGAAATACCATGCCATCATTCACCTGGATGGCGCAAATGTTGCGCATGGTTTCGCGAATTTGTTCCACATTTTCCAAACCAAGAACAAGAAAATCCGCGTCATGTGTGGGGCGATGCGGCGTGTCAAACCACACACTGAACAACAACGCGCCCTTGAGGCAATATGTTTTACGAGCGGGCGTAATGGAAAGGCGATACAAAAAACGCTCGATGGCGTAGCGCATAAATACATGATTGAAATCTTCACCGCGCAATTTTGCGCCGTTGAGCAGTCGAGCATGGATTGACGCCGCGCCGCTCACAACGCCGCAACCGCTTCCATATATGGACGCATGACATTTGAAACCCGGTTGATCTTGGCAAATTTCCATAATTCGTCGGCGCTGGCCTTCTTGGCGCGCAGCGAATCGTGCAACGCCTCCAGCGCGACATCCAAACCAATTTTGTTTCGAAACTTAAAGCAATCCGCCACGGTCTTGGCCACACTGGTCACGCGTATGGAAACGCCGTCCACTTTGCGAATGACAACGCCGGCCTTCAATGTCGCCGTAGAAAATCGAACGATGCGCAGTGGCGGATAGTCAATGCGCGGCGCGTGTTGCGAGTTGCCGATCGCAATCCACGCTTCAAACGGAGCCTGCGTTGTCAGTCCATGTAATCGAAGCGCGGTGAGCAAGCAGAACACAACATTAGGCGCGCGCTTCATCACCGTCACCAACGAAGAATGTTCGCCGCCTTGGTAATTGGGCAGCGTGTACAGCCCGCGAGACACTCGCACCAATTCGCCCGCAGTCACCATGCGAGACAGTTGCACGCGCGCAACGCCAGCCTGGACAAGTTGCGTGGATCGAGCCGTGCCATCACGGCGAAGAAGCTTTTTAATTTTGATATGAATGGAGGTCATGGCGGCATTGTTCCATAATCTATGTATTTGTGCAAATGTGTATAGATATTGGAACAGCCCCCAAAATAGCGTCGCCCTGCAGCGCAATTGCGCTAGGCGCAAAAAAATTCCCACACCCACCGCCGGCG
>CAJACJ010000581.1 GCA_903938205.1 uncultured bacterium | reverse complement strand
GTCCGATCCCTGCTGACGCGACTTGTACGAATTGTGCTGGGCTCCAAGCCAAAGCCAATTCCAGTGCGCGTAAGAATGGGACCGAGACGGAGCGTTCGTTAACCCTTTTCTCGAACGAAAAAAATGATTGGCAAGCCCCGACCTCGTGCGGGGCTTGCTGCGTTTTATGGAGCACCTGGCATGGACGCGTCTGGCGCGGCGTCTTTGTCGTCATCGTCGTCGGCGTCTTTTCCATCCGCGCTTTTATTCGCGGTGGATTTTGCATCGCTCATTTTCTTGCGCGCCTCCATGCGCACGCGCATGGTTTCCTTTTCATATTGGTCCATCAATGTTGCCAAACTTTTCATATCGGTTGAAATTGAAATGCGCTGCGTGCCGCCTTGCACACCTTGACGAATGGACAACATGCTTGCGGGACCTTCTGGCAATGTGAAGCCCTTGGTTTCTGCAGTTGCCATAAGACCGGCGATCACACGCAGATCCAGCGTGGCGAACCAGTCGGTATTTCCCCATGCATTTGCGTTGATTTGCCCGCGAATGTCCATGCCTTTGGGAACCGTGAACTTGATCGCGTCCAGGCCCATGTCGGGAGTCACAACCAAGGTGACGTTGTTGCCCTTGAAGTTCATGACCGAGGTCACGGGCTTGGCGGATTTGTTGATTGCGTCAATTTCTTCCTGCGTCAAGTCTTGTCCAAACGCGCTGGCAAGTCGCATCATGCGTTTGGAATCTGGAGTCAGCGTTGTCGTGAGTGAATCCGCGGTGCGCACAAATTTGATGTCGCTGTACACGCCGGTCTTTGAAAATGTTTCCATCATTGATTGCCACGCGCTTTGAAATGTCGCGGCGTCGCTGACGCGAAATCCAACCATGTATCCCGGCTTGCCGCCGATGTCGCCAAAACCAATCGCAACGCCGGAGTTGATCATGTTCATTATGGCGTGCGCCTTCTCAACTGATTCATTCCACGCCTGCTTCTGCTCTGGTGTGGAGGCGACAGTCATGACAGCGTCGTCAAATGTGACTTGCTTGTTCAAGGAAATTCCCAACGTGCTTTTGGAAACGCCGGCGTACACGGGCATGCCCGCTGGAAGCAACGCAATATCCGCGGCGCAGTCTTGCGCGGTCATTCCCTCTGGCCATGCGGCGTCGCGCGTCCAATCGGTCCAGACATTGAGTTGATCGCCAGTGGTTCCAAAGGAAAACGAAGCGCTTTTCAGCTCCGTGAACAAGTCGATCAAACGCGTGGCTTGATCGCTCATGGCGGAACTCATTTGTTCCTTCATCTGAGCGCTTTCCTTCTCCTGCTCCGTGGCATCTTTTGAAAGCGGTGCGCTTGGCGCCATGGCCATGCCAATAAAACTTGCACCCATGCGCAAGTTCTCCTCTTGCTCGTGAATAATTGTTCCAAGATCAACCCGGCCACTGACCAAGCCCGCTGGCAGTTGCTTCAGCAGCGCGCTTGTCGCGGCGCCAGCGGCAGGCATTTCATACGCGGCTTTTTGCGCGCCCACCACAACCATGTCATTGGCAAGCAGCGCAAGGCTGGTGCGTTTTGTTTTTGCTTTCACATTGTCCTTGGTGGCGCCAGGAATTTTCATGGCCATGAATGAGCGAATGTCTGGACCGCCCATGCCGTCTTGATTTGGATCGTTCTCATCGGCCACAGGCATGGTGATCCAGAACAACAACGGTTGATCCATTGGAATTTCCAAATCAGTTTTCATGTTGGTCTTCAAGATGGCTTGAATGGCTTTGGATGGCGCAACAACGCCGCGCATTGGTCCGCCTATGGAGGCAAGCTGCGTTGTCAACGCTTCGGCGGCGGCGGCATTTGGAATGTAAATCACAGCCACGGCGTCGGGAGGAACCAACGCGGCAAGATCTGCGGGCACATCAACGGTTGGACCAATGTTCGCGCTTTTGGTAACTGCGATTGGCGCAGTATTTTTCGCGACAGGTTCCACAGCCGATGTTTTTTTCATGGCGGGCGCGGCCGTCGCAGTTGGTGTGACTGGTGGCGCCTGTAAAAAGAGAACGCTGAGAAGTGTTGCGATAATCATTGGTGATGCTCCATGGAATTGCGAAAGTGTCGACCCAGACTTGGGAAGACAATGCTAACCACTTCTATTTCGTACTGAACGGCGGGTAAATACGTGCGATTGCTTCGGTGATTTCACGCAACGATATTCACAAGCCGCCCTGGAACCACGATGATTTTCTTGGGGGTTTTTCCCGCAAGCATTTCAATGACTTTGGGGTCGGCCAACGCCATTTTTTCTATGGCGGAAGCGTCCGCGCTAGAGGGCACAAGCAGGCGCGTTTTTACTTTGCCGCACAGTTGAACGGCAAGTTCAATTTCGTCGTCAACCAAAAGCGCGGCATCAAATGTGGGCCAACTTG
>CAJACJ010000580.1 GCA_903938205.1 uncultured bacterium | reverse complement strand
TGAGCCGCAAACAACTTCGTCACGGGACGCGTTGCTGAAGTTGGTCGGCGCGCAGTGGCCGCTACCGGTTGGGGCGCAATTCAATTTTGGCGAAGGCAAGCAAACGCTTGCCGTGTATGAAGGTGATTTTGTTGTCTTCGCAGCAATACAAGTTGACCTGAATGCAAAGAATGGATCTCTGCCACTCACGCTGATTTTGAATTTTCAATCATGCAACGACACCAGTTGCCTGGCTCCCGCTGAAATCGAAATTCCACTCACGCTGCAGGTGGATTCCGCCGCCGCGGCCGTGGTGCCGGTTGGCGTATTTCAAAAATTTGATCCGGCCAAATTAATCGGCGACGCCACGGAAATGAAAATACAAAATGGCGTGCAGTTTGATTTCTTTGGCGCAACTTTCAACGTTGATCCCAACGGCTCCGGCTTTTTAGTGTTGCTCTTGGTGGCTTTTCTAGGCGGCACGCTGTTGAACTTCACACCCTGTGTTTTACCTATTATTCCGCTAAAAATCATGTCACTCAGCCAGAGCGCGGGGAATCGGCGCAAGTGTTTTTTGCTTGGCGTGGTCATGAGCTTGGGCGTGGTTGGATTTTGGTTGGCGCTTGGTGCTTTAGTGAGTGGAGCCAGTGGCTTCAGCGCCGCCAACCAACTTTTTCAATATCCCGCGTTCACAATTGGCCTTGGAATTTTTATCGCCTTCATGGCCGTAGGCATGGCGGGATTCTTCAGCGTGGGATTGCCCGCATGGGTCTACGCCATTGAACCAAAGCACGATTCATTTGTTGGAACTTTTATTTTTGGAATCATGACCGCTGTGCTTTCCACTCCATGCACCGCGCCACTGATGGGAGCGGCGGCGGGTTGGGCGGCATCCAGTGGCAGCGCGTCAACCGTGCTGCTGGTGTTTGGAAGTATTGGCGCAGGAATGGCAACGCCATATTTAATTCTGAGCGCATTTCCACACCTGGTCTCGCATATGCCGCGCACGGGCTTGGCAAGCGATCTTGTGAAGCAAGTCATGGGCATTTTACTTTTGGCGGCGGCTCTCTTTTTCATTGGCGCCGGAGTGAATGGCTTGCTGACAACTCCAACTCATATTCACTGGTGGCTCATTGGCGCAACTGGTTCCGGTGCTGGCGCATGGCTGCTTTGGCGCACATGGCGCATCACAAAAAAAACTGCATTTCGGCTTGTTTTTACTTCTGTTTCAGCGGCCATCATTGCCTTGAGCATTGGCGTGAGCATGGCGTTGGGTGGTGCCGGAAAAACAAATTGGATTCCGTATTCAAGCACCGCGTTGGCCGCGGCCAAGGCCGATCAGAAAATCATCGTGTTGGATTTCACCGCGGAGTGGTGTCTGAATTGCAAGGCGCTTGAAAGCGCGGTTCTGAATTCGGATGAGGTTGCCGCGGCGCTTGCGCAAGTGAATGTTGCGGCGATCAAAGTGGATATCACCAGCCGCAAGAGCGATGGATGGAGCGCGCTGCATGAATATGGCCGCGTCAGCATTCCTTTGCTGGTGGTGCAAGACGCACACGGAAAAATTATTTTGATCAGCGATGCGTACACACGCAAGCAAGTTATTGACGCGATTCAAAGCGCAAGTCACTGATGTCACGCTTTTTCATGGCTTATGCGCGGCGCAGCCCAACTTGAATCACAGAATTATTTTTGGGGCCAAGACGCCAGCAATTGTTCCGCCTCATGGCGATCAGATGGTCGCAATTTCAACAACGCGTCAAAGCGCATTGAGTCATCGGATTCAATGGCGCGCTTTGCGTACGTACCAGCAATAGGCTGCGAAAGTGTTGCCGCCCAACGTGCCGCGCGCAGCCATGCTCCGGCGCAGCGAGAATCAAGTTCGGTGACTTTGAGCGCCTTGTCCACTGCGTCTTTCACGTCCAAGTCTTGCCGAGTTTGTATGGCAATGGCTTGTGACAATAAAGAGGCTATTTGCCTATTTTGAAAGGTATTCTGACTCATGTCTTGGCAAATGGAATTGGCCTCATGCAACAAGCCCAACGCTTGCTCTGTAGTGGTTGCCAAAGCAGAGGCGCGCAACAGTTGATCAATGGCGGCAAGTTTGGAGCTATCAAATGCCGAGTGCCCATTTGTTGACTCAAGCAAGACATGCGCACACTCCATGCGGGCTTGCACTCCGGGCTCGCCCTTTGCCAATACAGCGGCGTCAACAAGTTTTTGCGCCGCACGTTCCACCAGCGTTTCTTCTTGTGAGGCAATGTTGGCGAATCTGAAACACGTGAGTGAAAATAAAATCGCGGCCACCGCTGTGAACCATTGCACGCCGCCATCAAACCAGCGGCGATGCGTGGGCATGCTTCGTGGCACGCTGACCCCCAACACAACACAACCCCAAATCATGGAACCTGGATTCCACAACGTCATTTCAATTTGTCCATCAATCCATATCGTGAGAGCGGCCGCGGCCACAATGATGGAGGGAGCGAGAGAATGCACAATGATTCTTGGAAGCAACCACCATGCAAAGCCTGACGCCAACACCACGCCAACTAAGCGCGCAGCGAGTGATGCTTGATCAAGAGCGTGCGCCTCAAAGCGAATGGCAAACGTTCCTGCCATGACTACGGCAAGAGTTGCAAGCGCTTGGGGCCATTGCGTTGCGCGGTGCGACTGGTGCGTAGCCACACCCACACTGCCTTTCACCGCGAGAAAAATAAGCGTAAATACAGCTAAAATCATTGGAATTCCAGCGATGCCGATTTGCGCGAGCCAGTCAAAGAACACCGAGTGCGCGCTTTGCACGGCGTCCACCGCATCGACTGGTCGAAACCTAAGAAAGGCGTCTTGAAATCCATCAATGCCGCTGCCTGTCCAAGGCTGATGCAAAAAAATTCGCCACGCGCCAGTGATGTATTGACTACGAAACAACAAACTGCGTTCTTGACCAAGCGCATCCTCTGACAAGAACGTGCGCAGTGGCGCCGCGAACGCGCAAAGAAGAATGAGCGCGACAGCGCCAATCGCCAATGTGTTGGGCGCAACACGAACTCTCCGCGTGATCACAAGAAACGCAAGCCCAAGCAACATGGCGACAATCGCGCCTTTGGAACCATTGGCCAGCGGAATGATTGCGCACAACAGCGCGACAATAAACGCGATGATTTGATCACGCCGTGGCAACCATGCGCCAAGTGCAACGCACGCCACAGTGATGGCCGCGAAAAGTCCGGCGAAAATATTCGCCATGCCAAACCAGCCCGACATTTCCCGCTGCGAAAGTCGCCGCACATACGCCGCGGCTTGCGGACCATCGGCGTCCCAACCATGCTCGGCAAAAAATGCCACGTCACGCGCTCCTGAATGGAAAAATTCAACCACCGCAGGTTGCTCAACACACCACTGCCACGCGCCTCGCATCCACCACGCCCCCGCGACCGCAATCAAGCACGTCACCAGTACGCTCCACGCAATTTTTGCTGTATTTTGCGGCGATCTTGCAAGTGAAACCGCCGCCGCAGCCGCCACAAATCCTGCGATCCATGTAGCGCCACGCCAAGGGGTTCCCGCCGCGCCAACGCCGTGAATTTGAAAAATGGAAATGCTTGCCAAGCCCGCTACCAGCAACAAAGTCAACGCCCACAACGAGGCGCACTCTGCAAGAATAAACGCCGCGCTCAGCGCAATCACCGCGTCAATGTACAAACTTCCAGCGGGCCCAAGACCTGCGAATGGAGCGGGATCAAACACTGGATCAACATCAAATCGAAGCACTGGCGCCCACGCCACCAAAGTTCGCAGCGCAATCGCGCCACCCAAAATCGCCGCGGACACCGCCAAGGTTGGTCGTTTCATTGACGCGAAATTGCTTCCATCATGACGCGCATGAGGAAGCAATGTCATCGACGAAAAATTCCTTCCATGAAGCCAAGCAATAAAAGCGCGGCGATGGTTTGCAGAACAACCAGAACCGCTGGAACCGGCGTGAGACTTCCAATCAGAATGCCGCCTATTCCAATGATGGCGGCCAGCGCCCAAATAATCACCACCGCCGCGCGAGTACTGAAGCCGCGCTCCACAAGTCGGTGCGACAAATGTCGCTGATCACCAACCCACGGACTGTGACCAAGTCGAAGGCGAATCATGCTGGTGGCAATCATGTCGTAAATTGGAATGGCCAAAATAATCAGCGGCGCAAGAATGCCCCACCAATGTGTTCCAAGTTCATATTCCGCCTGCTCGGGATTCACGAATGTGGTTCGAATAGCCAACACCGCAAGTAAAAATCCCAGCGGTTGACTTCCGCCATCGCCAAGAAAAATCTTCGCGCCATTCTTAGGGAAGAAATTAAAAAGCAAGAATCCAGCGAGTGAACCCGCCAAAAGCGAGAACATGCTGGCAATGAACCACTGCTGAACCATGAACGCGGCCGTGGCGAACAACAGCGAGGCGATCATGCCAACGCCCGACGCCAATCCATCCATGTTGTCCAGAAAATTCATGGCGTTGATCATGGCCACAATCCAAATCACGCCAAGGAAAACGCTGAGCGCCTTGCCCTCAGGTCCATAGTGGTCAAGCATTGTGAGCAGCCGAATATCAAATGTCCACACAATCACAATGGCCGGAATAAATTGCAGCAGCAACTTTGGTGCGGCGCGAATGGGCTTACGATCGTCCCACATGCCCACCAACAACAACCAAACGGCGCCCGCCAAAATGGCGAGGGTTGGCAAGAAGTTGGCTTCAATCCGGCTATGGAAAAAATCCAAACCATATTGCTTGGTTGGGTCCACGCTTGGAGGGTTGCGAAGACTCACGTACAGCAGACCCACCAGCGCCGGCAGGACAAACGCGCTGATCACCGCGACGCCGCCAACATTGGGCACCATTCGTAATTGTTTCACATGGCCGTCCGAGCCAGGGGAATCAAGCGCCTTGAATCTGGTGCCATACGCAATAGCGATGGCGGTGAAAATAATGGAGAGCATCCAACCGACAAAAAAAAGCATGGGCGAAAGCAATTGCAACTGCATGTGAGTAATCTAGCCAAAGATCGCCATGAGAAACATCACCGTTTATTGTTCAAGCAGCGTCAGTCTGGACACCAAATTTATGGACGCCGCGAGTCTGCTTGGCCAGGAAATGGCGCGGCGCAAAATGGCTTTGGTGTATGGCGGCGGAAGCATTGGTTTAATGGGGGAAATTGCCCGAACCATGAAGAGCGCCGGCGGCAAAGTCGTGGGCGTGATCACCAAAAGATTGCTGGACTTGGAGCAAGGCTACGACCAATGCGACGAACTGATCGTTGTGGAAACCATGGCGCAGCGCAAAACATTAATGGCGCAGCGAGGTGACGCGTTCATTGCCCTGCCCGGCGGCCTTGGAACATTTGAGGAATTGTTCGAGGTGCTGGTGCAACGCCAAGTTGGCGAACATCGCAAGCCAATCGGCTTGGTGAATTTGGCTGGCTACTACAACCCACTGGTTGGCTTGATTGACCACGGCATTGAACATCGCTTCATAAAGGCCGCGGTGCATCATCTATTACATGTGCATGAGGACCCCATCAATGTGCTCAATGGCGTGCTCAGCGCCGAGCCATTTGAAATTGATCCCGATCGATTTCTTCCGATGGGGCGTGGATGAATTCGTCAGCATCCTCGTTGCAATCCTTGCCTCCGCTTGGTTTGATCGCGGGCAATGGACATTTACCTTTGTTGGTTGCGCAAGGCGCAAAGGCCGCAGGCAGACGCGTGATTGCGGTTGGTTTGCGCGATCAATTTGACGCTTCTCTGCCAGCGATGTGCGATGAATTTTCACAAGCAGGTTGGCTGCGCATTGGCAAATGGATTCGACTGCTTCGCCGCGCCGGCGTGCATGAAGCCGTGATGGTTGGCGGCGTTTCCAAGCAGCGCATGCATGATCCGTTCAAGTTGATCCGGCAACTTCCAGATTTCCGCGCGGCTCGCCTGTGGTACCGTCGTCTGCGTCACGATCGCAGAAATGCCGCGGTTCTTGCGGCGGTTGCCGATGAATTGGCCAGCTCAGGAGTCACCCT
>CAJACJ010000579.1 GCA_903938205.1 uncultured bacterium | reverse complement strand
TGAACCGCCGCGCGATAGACCAAGCGACCAATGCGACCGAAACCGTTGATACCAATTCGAATTGCCATGGCTGAAATCCTTTTGTTGTGAAAATAAAATGACGCTTCAATAAAATGTCGAAGATGAAAGATAGTTCCCAATCGCCCCGTTGGGAAACCGCGATTGATCTACAAGTTTTTCAGGCTGTTTGAACGCTTTTTTTGGCTTTGCAACATGACCTTGGTCTGTTTGCGCAGGGCAATGTCATACAAGCCAGGAAACGCATTGATCATTCCAGAAGCCAGCCGCACGAAAAGACTGGTCCACACTTCACTCTTTGGCTTGCGCAGGCAACGCACAATGGCGTTGGCAACTTGCTCCGGAGTTTGAATAAACATCTTTGGCGCGTGATCGGGCACCATTTTGCCTTGCGGATCAATGCCGCCGCGCAACGAAGCCTGCTGAAAAAATTCCGTCGCGGTGCTCACTGGATGCACACTTGAAACTTCAATCCCATGTGGCGCAAGTTCAAAGCGCATGGAGCGCGTCACCATGGATTGCGCCGCTTTGGTTGCGGCGTACATGCCCAAATACGGAATGGTGAATTTGGACAAACAACTTGATGTCATCAGCAAATGTCCGCGTCGATTCTTCGCGATCATGTCACGTGCCGCAAGCGTGATCAATTCGGTAGCGGAGAAAAAATTCACCTCAAACATTTCTCGTATCTCAGCCATTGACATGTCGTGCACCGCCATCTCCGCGCCGTAGCCCGCGTTGGCAAACACCACATCCACCACACCAAATGCGCGTGTGGCATGCGCCAGTAATTTTTCGCTTGACCCAGCCTGCGCGACGTCTGTTTCTACAACAACCGCTTCGCCACCACGCGTGCGAATTTCCGCGGCCAATTCCTCCATCCGATCCGCGCGCCGCGCCGCAAGAACCACGCTCATTCCCGCGCGTGACAGAGCTCGCGCCGTAGCCGCGCCAATGCCGCTACTTGCGCCTGTGATCACCGCCACACGATTTTGTAGTTCACCAATCGCCATAAGTGGACAGCAAGCGTATCCTGCTGCCCCATGCCAAGAGCGCGATTCTTTTTCCTTATGATTTGCCTGCTCGCAGTGAGTGGATTGGGTGCGTGGGGAAATACCAACGCCACGATTTCGCGGCAGCAAACAACTACTCCCACAGCGATCACTTCCCCAACTCCCAAATTAAAAATGCCCGTCGTTCAGAACCTTGAACAACACGCGCCGTTTCGTGTGGGCGTATTCAATATGCCGCCGTTTGCATTTCGTTCCGGCGGCGGGCAATGGTCCGGTTTGGCGGTCACGCTTTTTGAGCACATCGCAAAATCAAGCGGCTTGCGCTACTCATTCACGGAATTCGAGAACATGGATGAAGCGATCAACGCGATTGAAAATCACACGATTGATTTGGCCGCAATTGCGATTGACCCCACGCCAGAATTTGAATTGACCATGAATTTCACCAACGCGTTTGAACAAAGTGGAACCAGCATCGCCATCACAAAACATACGCATCTGCCCTTGCTCTACCTGATTGAAAGTATTTGGCAATCAATTATTCCACGCTTTGTTGCTGTGGTGCTTTTTTTTATTATCATTTTTGGATCGATCGTGGGCCTGGTCGAGCGTAGAAACAATACTGGTCAATTTGGTGGGGGTTTCTGGAGCACTATCGGTGAAGGTGTTTGGTGGAGCTCCGCCACAATCAGCACGGTTGGCTACGGTGATCGCGTTCCTACGACCAAGCGCGGCCGTTTCGTTGGCAGCCTTTGGATGTTCATCGCTTTCGCCTTCACCAGCATTCTGGCTGGCTTACTCTCCAGCGTTTTGACCGTGTCGCGAATCAATTCACAAATCCACACATCAACCGATCTGATGCGTGTGAAGTGCGGAGCGGTATTGAATTCCGCGGCCTTTGTGGACGGGAAAAATATGAAATTTGACATGGTGCCATACACCACTTTGGACGACGCCCTGCGCGCCTTGGACAGCGGACAAATTGGTGCGGTGTTGGGTGAAAGCGTGCGACTACGTTGGCTCATGAATCAACCGAAATGGGACACCCTCATCATGCTCCCTTCGCCAATTGTCACGCTGTACTCTGTATTTCCCGTTTCTGATGAAGTGGATCCACAAACATTGGATGTTCTGAATTATCACTTGCTGAAAATCACCGACTCGAAAGAGTGGGAAGCCCTGCGACATTTATTTTTAGGAGATCAATCATGAGTGGAGATTTTGCGTTTCTTGGAGTTCCTCGTTGCCTGATTGGCATGGTGCATTTGGCGGCATTGCCTGGTTCACCCCGCTCTGAATTGCGCGTTTCGGAAATTGCGCGCCAAGCGGTGATTGAGGCCAAGTTGCTTGAGCGACTTGGCTTTGACGCCATCATGATTGAAAACATGCATGATTTGCCTTATTTACGCCGCCATGTGGGTAGCGAAATTGTGGCGGCCATGAGCGCGTGCGTTCTGTCCGTGCGCGCCGCCGTGAAAATTCCAATTGGCCTGCAAATTTTGGCTGGGGCAAATCAAGAAGCCATGAGCGTGGCGCATGCATGCGGCGCCGCGTTTATTCGCGCGGAAGGTTTCGCGCTTGCATCCGTTGCCGACGAGGGAATTTTTGACCAAGCCGACGCGGGACCACTTTTGCGGCACCGAAAAATGTTGGGCGCTCAGCGCGTCATGATCGCTGCGGATGTATTGAAGAAGCACGCCAGTCACGCCATTACCAGCGACTTGAACGCCGCCGAGCAAACCCGCACGCTGATTTTCTGCGGTGCGGACTCCATCATTGTCACGGGCAAAGCCACGGGTCAGCCGGTGGACTTTGAGCAACTGGGATTAGTCAAAGAAGCGTCCCGCGTGCCCGTGCTTGTGGGTTCCGGAGCGCGCGCCGACAATGCATCTGAACTTCTGGAAATTGCCGACGGCATTATTGTGGGCAGCGACTTGAAGCGTGGCGGTCGTTGGCAAAATCCAATTGATCCCACTCGCGCCAAGGCTTTTATTAAAGCAGCGCGCAAGAAATAAAATACGCTCGGTGTCTATAAAGTCTGAATGGCGAATTTGAACATTGGCTAGGATTACCCCATGAACGTCTGGCTCAATGGCCAAATTCTCCCGCTTGAAAAAGCCCACATTAGCCCGCTTGATCGTGGGTTTTTATTTGGCGACGGCATTTATGAAGTAGTGCGTTTCTTTGATCGCACCGGCATGGCCATGCACGCGCACATACAACGGCTTGAGCGCAGTTTGCAACTCACACACATCAAAGGATTCGACGCGCGCGAATTGCCCGCGCTGTGCGAGCAACTTCTGCAAGCCGAGCAGTTGCGTGACGCGTGCGTGTATTTGCAAATCACCCGCGGCGTCGCCGCCACGCGCGCGCACATGCCGCCCGAACATATTCAACCCACCGTGTTCGCCATGGCCCACGCTTCGGGCGCGCTTGACACGCTCAACACGGCCGCGCCTATCTCGCTTTCGGTGCAACCGGATCTGCGCTGGCATCGCTGCGAAATTAAATGTACTAGTTTAATGGGAAGTATTTTGCCCATGCTTGATGGACGCCATCACAATGCGCAAGAGGCTATTTTAATTCGCGACGGATGTGTGAGCGAAGGCTCAAGTTCAAATATTTTTGTCGTGCGCGCAAACAATGTCATCACGCCACCCATCGACACGGACCCATCCATTCTGCATGGCACCATGCGCACATTGGCCATGGACGCCGCCAGAAATCTTGGCTTTGCAGTTTCCATTCGCCCCATTGCAGAAGCGGAACTCGACACCGCGGATGAAATTTGGGTCACCGGAAGTGGCCGCGTGCTTGCCAGTTGCGTGGCGCTGAATGGCAAGGTGTTTGGCAGCGGAAAGCCCGCAAAAATGGCGTGCGCCGTCATCAATGAAATGCGTCTTGCGGTGGAAAATCTCCTGGTCAAGACTCCCTAGAATCAAACTCCCATGTCCGCCCTACTCGCCATTTCGGTTGGAAATACCCGCACCTCGTTCGCGCGCTTTGTGGATCGCAAGTTGATCGCGGCGGAACATATTGAGAACACCCAAGAAAATAAAATTATCGATGGCATAGCCGCTGCCTGGGCGGAATTGTCCGATAGCGACGCCATTGTTGTGCTGGCCAGCGTGAATGACACTTTCGCGAATCCGCTGAAAATTAAAATTGAGATGAACTTGAAGACGGAAGTGCTGCGCATTGGAAAAGAATTGCCCGTTCCAATTGGCGTGTGCTTGGATGCGGGAGCGAATCCTGGACAAGATCGTCTGCTTGCTGCAGCGGCGGCATATGACTCCCTGAAGCAAGCTGTTGTTGTGGTGGATGCGGGCACCGCCATGACCGTGGATTTTGTCGATGGCGAAGGCGTGTTTCACGGCGGCGCAATTATTCCGGGCGCAACGCTGCAATTAAAATCACTGCATGAAAATACTGCGGCGCTTCCGCGTGTCGCCTTCGCGCAGCCAGATCCCAAAGAACCATTTGGGCGCAACACCGCGGCCGCCATGTTGCTTGGCGTGTATGAAGGATTACGCGGCGCCATGCACCGCCTTGTGGAGCGTTATGCCGAGCATTACAAGGCTTTTCCCATGGTTGTGGTCACGGGCGGCGACGCCGATGTGCTCTTTGCCGACGACGATTTGGTCGATCGACATGTGGCCGATCTTGTGCTGATTGGCATTCGCGTGGCCGCGGAAAAATCCATCGAAGAAGATTCGCATGAAAGCGACGCCTCGGTGGACGCACACGAGGAATGAATTTGGATCAAGATTTTGCATGTTGGCTTACCCCCGCGGCATCCGGCGCTGTCGGCGTGTTGCACATGCGCGCGCAACCACAACGACTTTCCACAACTCTTTCAATCACGCTTCCAGAAATTGGTCGCGCAAGTTTGCGGCGTATTTGCAATCTTGACGAGGCGCTTGTGCTTCGCGTGACGGAAAACACAATCATTGTCACGCCGCATGGCGGACCTCGCCTACGGCAGCGCCTGGTGCGCGCCATCAGCGACGCTGGAATTTCTTTTATATCTCCCACCGAACTTTCGCCCGCTGACCTCTTTGTGGAATCCACCACTGACATTCAAGCGCGCATGCTCTACACACTGGCTCGCGCGGCCAGCGCGGACGCTATTGCGCTGCTACTTGCGCAGCCAGAGCGCTGGAAAAAAAATGGCGCGCCCACGCCCGCCGACGCGCCAAGAAGCAAGCGCCTGTGCCGTTTAATTGACCCACCCACCGTGGTGATTGCAGGCGCGCCAAACGCGGGCAAAAGCACGCTTTTAAACGCGCTTCTGGGCCGAACTGCCGCGGTCACTTCGCCCATTGCCGGCACCACGCGCGACTTTGTAAGCGCCAATATTGTGCTTGCGGGTCTTGCCTGCCGCGTGGTGGACGCGCCGGGATTTATGGGAAAAAAATTATTTGAAATAAACTTGCCTGAAAAAAATTCTCTTAAAAAAAATTCGCTCGAAAAAAAATCACTCCATACAGATTTGAACCAAACCAATTCAAATCCATCTGCAATGCAATCCGCAAATCAAGCGCCATCTTCATTGCAAGCCCAAAGCGCCATTGATCAAGCCGCGATCGCGCGCGCGCGACAAGAAATTCACAGCGCCGATCTTGTCATCGCGCTTGCCGCGCCAGATCAAGCGTGGCCCGCCATTGAACATTCAAACATTCTTCGCGTGCGCTCCATGTGCGACTTGTCCACGGCAGTGCCCATGCTCACAGGCAACTCGCTCTGCATCAGTGGGCGCACAGGCGCCGGCTTGATTGAATTTGCGCAAGCCGTGCTGGCAAAACTTGTGCCAGCCACAGATATCGCCAGCGATCGCCCGTGGCAATTTTGCTAGACACCCCAGCGCAAATACATCACCTTGCCCGATCAGAATTGAAACGCAATCAGATCAGCGCACCAACCGCGCCCGACCAGGCACAGGCGTTGTGGTGAGCGCGCCAATCACATCATTGAATTCAACGTTCACAGATCCTTGTTCAACCAATGAACCAAGAATTGCCGTGCCCAAAGACACTTGAGCTTGATCAAGCACTTGTAAAGTGGCATCCGGCGCGTAGCAGTGCGCCGCCAACATGACTGTTGAAGAATCAGCAATACTCCACGGTAGCGTCGCATTTTGCTGAAGAATCCAGTACCCGGACCAATCGTTCAGCGATGTCGAAGGAGTGCCACTTACCGCGCTGCTGCCACCAACTTGCAACGTGGCGTTGCCCATCAGCTGAATTGTCGCCGCATCCAATTGCAAAATTGCCGTTCCACTTAAAACTATAGTGCTCAAAAATTGATGCAATCCAGGATCAAGTATCACGGTTCCCCCAGAGGCCTCAAGAGATCCATGAACGCCTGGAGCGACATGTGTCACGCCAACATTGTCATGTTCAACATTTTCAACTTGGTCACCGTGACCTATGGCTGGAGGGAATTCCACCGATGCAAGTGGATCGTCCGCAATGACAGCTCCCTCTTCAAAGACCCCATCAACTGCGGACTTGCTTTGCTCGTCCAATGTTCCCGGCAAGCGCAGCACGGACAATTGCATTTTTGCGCCGCTCAAAATCCCACATGCTGCTGCGTTGCTTGAGCGCACAGAAACTCCGCCCTTGGAAACAAAGAGCGCAGATTCACTCAGATCAAGCGCGCTTTGCAAAGCGCTGTTCAGAAGCAGCGACGTTGTATGACGCGGCGGGTTGTACACGGCGATACTGGAGCGCTGAAACGACATTGTTGTAGTTCCATAAAAACTGCCAAGGAGCAAACTTGGTGCTCCATTTGGATGATTCGGGGCAAACCGCACGGTCACACGAACAGCTGGTCCACCATCTTCATCAACAGTAAAGACACGCTCAACATGGTCCCAATGACCAAATTCCACATCGCCACCACCTGCGGGACCGTTGCCAATGGTGACCACAATAGGTCCATTTGGTCCCAGATTGCTCGCGGCGGCGGCTTGAGCGTCGGTGCGCACCGCTGTACCGCCATCTCGATATCGAGCTGCCGCAGCCAGCGCTATTGAATCCGATGCGGCCTTTGCATGCCGAACGGCCTTAGTGGCGAGTCCCATTTCTATCCCAAACCATGCCAACATCAAAAGAGCAGGGATAGCCATAACCAGCCAAATTGCGGCGGCACCGCGGCAATTTAATCTTCTTGGATTGCTATTTATATTCATACAATTACTTGAAATCCGAAATAGTCATAATATGTTTCAGTAGTTGCTTCCACGCACTTCACTATGATCTTACATGCGTAGGTTGCTGCCTCAAAGGATCAAATAAATGTTTGAACCATTTCAGACCAATTTAGCCTTTATGTATCTTGGGTCCAAGGGACTCACGATCCACACTATGGCGCCTTGGATCTGGGGGTTGGTCATTGTTGCTGGAATAATCGCCACTATCACGGATTTGCGCAACATGACCATTCCAAACTGGCTCACGTTGCCCTTGTTTATGGCAGGTTTGATTTACGGCGGCATCACCGAAGGCACTGCTGGCATTATTGAATCATTACAGGGATGCGCCGTGGCTGGGGGCATTTTTATGATGGCTTACATTATGATTGGTGGAGGCGGTGGTGACGTTAAATTAATGATGGCCTTGGGTTCATGGCTTGGATTTGAGCGAGGGGTAGTGCTTATGTT
>CAJACJ010000578.1 GCA_903938205.1 uncultured bacterium | reverse complement strand
TAGTTATGGAGAGCGACGAGAAGTTCCAGATATTCACACCTTCGCGGCCACGGCTGATGGCGCATTTTCTGTCGTGGCGGATGTCAATCGACTCAGTCCCAAAGATTGGGACACAACTGCTGCGCCGTTGCTGAAACAACCAACGGACGAAATTATTTATGAAGTGCACGTGCGTGACTTTTCCGTGGCTGATACAAGTTGTCCATCAGAAATACGCGGAACGTATTTGGGGATTACCCACGCAAATCCAGCCAAAAACAAGGGGGTCAGCAGCGGCCTTTCGCACTTGCAAGACCTTGGCGTGACCGCTGTGCATCTACTTCCAATTGAAGATTTCACGGCCGGCGCCAAGGAATACAACTGGGGCTACTGGACCGCGTTCTTCAATGTTGTTGAATCAAACTACGCAAGCAATGCCAGCGATCCGTTGCAACCAATACGCGACGTCAAGCGCATGATTCAAGAATTGCACGCCAGTCAAATTCGAGTCATCCTTGACGTGGTCTACAACCATACTTCGAGCACTGGCGCGACATCTCCGTTTGATCAAACAGTGCCCTACTACTTTCACCGTGTGAGCGATGATGGCCGATTGATCAATGACACCGGCGTTGGCAATGCGATTGCGGATGAGCGCCCAATGATGCGCAAGTACATCGTGGATAGCCTTGCTTATTGGCAAAGTCATTTCAAAGTAGATGGATTTCGTTTTGATTTGTTAGGCACGACCCACCCTCAAACAGTGCGTGCCATTTGCGATCGCCTGGTCGCCATGAAACCCGACATCACTTTGTATGGAGAACCCTGGACGGGTGGTGGCGAAACATACTTTGGAAAGGGCGCGCAAAAAGGAATGCACATGGCGGTGTTCAATGACAATATCCGCAACGCCATTCGTGGAGATTTAGACGGCAATTCCACTGGTTTTGCAACAGGTCCTGGTGGAGACACAGCAGCCATTCAGCGTGGGGTTGTTGGCGCCATCGATGACTTCACCAGCGAACCCACTGAAACCGTGAACTATGTTTCCGCCCATGACAATCTGACTCTGTGGGACAAGTTGCTCAAGGTTGCCCCCAAGGAAAGCGAGGCCACGCGGCGCGCGATGCAAAAACTTTCAGTCGGCATTGTGTTGACCAGCCAAGGAATTGCATTCCTTGATGAAGGTAGTGATTTCTGCCGCAGTAAAAACGGAAACAATAATTCCTACAACTCTGGCGATGAAGTCAACGCCTTGGACTGGAATAGAAAGGCGCAATATCGCGACGTATTTGAATATGTCCGCGGGTTGATCGCTCTTCGCAAAGCGCACGCGGCATTTCGCATGAGCGACGATGCCCTGATACGCAAGTCGATCACGTTTCTTGACAACGCAGGCGTAGTTTCATTCTTAATCAACGGCGCAGAAGCAGGCGACACATGGAATAGTATTTTTGTTGCCTACAACGGAGAGCCCAAGGCCCAATCCGTGAATCTTCCTGCAGGAACATGGGCAATCGTTGTTGATTCAAAAGATGCGGGCGTGGAAACATTGCGCACAGCCAGTGGCAAATTTGAAATGCCGCCTTATTCAATCATTGTTGCGCACACACAATAAATTTCAAGTGAGCGCAAATTCGTTGCGCAGGATTTTAAGCATCCAAATTCAATCTTGCGTAAGAATTCATACCACTAAAAAATCATTTTAATGAAACGGAGCATTTCATGACGCAATTAAAGCAACGATGTTGGTGGTGTGGAGTTGATCCAACATATATCGCTTATCACGACAAGGAATGGGGCGTGCCTGAACTTGACGACCGCGCGTTATTTGAAAAACTGGTTCTAGATGGATTCCAAGCCGGACTGTCTTGGATCACCATCTTGAAAAAGCGCGAGGCATTTCGCAAAGCGTTTCACAACTTTAATCCGAATCGTATTGCCAAGTTTGATGCGCG
>CAJACJ010000577.1 GCA_903938205.1 uncultured bacterium | reverse complement strand
TTACGTTTACATAGTTGTATGAGACCTTGCGCTCATATGTTTTTGAAATGTTCCCTTATAAAAATATTGGAATACTGATTAAAACAATTCTTGATCCCCCGTTTCCGCCATGCAATGGTTCTACATCTTGGAGTATTTATGCAACCTTCGAACGTGAAAATTATCTGTCTATTTGTGATCGCATTTGTTGCTTGCGCATTTGCATCCAAAAATGTCCAGGCTGACTACCAAGCCCCAACCGATTGGAGCGCGTCGCTGTCGTCATCCAATAACTCGCGATACGAAATCCGCAATCCAAACCCACCAGCCATCGAGTTGGTCTATTGGTTCAACTCGACGGATGTGTATGGCGGAGTCTCTGCCACATTCAACACGACTGCGACGCAGACAGGTGCATTGACCCTTGATTGGAGCTATCGGTTCTGGCACGAGTGGGCTGGCACGTCTGCGTCACTCACGTTCTTCGCAAACAGCGCCAGTGGTTTAGTGGAAAACACCGTATACAGCGCCACGCCTGCATATCAAGGCACGTTTGTATCTGGTAGCACCACGCTCAATCTAAGCCAGGGCTACTCGTGGGGTCTGCGTGTCGGTGGCAGGAACTACGACAGCTCTTCGTCTCTCTCAGGAATTGTGACACTGTCACAATTGCCATCTCCTGGCGCGCTGGCGCTATTCGGTCTTACGAGCTTGATGGGTCGACGTCGACGCTGAATAGGTAAACGCAGTTATTCAAATACTTGCTTATTGAAATAAACACAACCGCACGGCCCTAAAAAGCCGTGCGGTTTTTTGTGCGCGGCAAAACACTTCAGGCGTGGGCAGAATTAATTTCTCGACTCAGCGACTACCATAAGCGCATGCAACACTCGGGTTTTCAACACGAACTTTCTGATCGTTGTGATCCCGCGCTCATTTCAATTTTGCGTCTTCAAACACCTGCCCAGAAACTTGCGGTGCTTGACGCCATGTGGCGCTCCGCACGAACACTTGTTGCAGCCGGTGTTCGTGCCCAGCATCCAAATTGGAGCGAGGCGAATTTGGCGCAAGAAGTTGCCGCACGAATGTCACACGGCGCGGTTGGACGCGCATAACAGAACCCACCTAGTTCTTACCTATTCAATCAAAGCGTGCACTTCACGCATCCGTAAGCGCCTGCAAGATCCGCTTGTAGAACTCGGCCGGAACTTCCGCGCCCTTGTGCCAACGCCAGACCACAACAAGATCGTGTTCGCGATCAATCCAAATGGAGTTGTCGCCCGCACCCTGCGCGGAAAAACATGTCTTGGGCGCGGCGGGCCAGCGACCCGTGGTGTTCAGCCACCACAAATATCCGTACTCGGGGTTCATGCCCTGCGGGCGAGTCGCTTGTTCAATCCACTGGCTTGAAATAATTTGTTTGCCATTCCAATTTCCGCCGCGCGAAATTAAAAGTCCAAAGCGCGCGTGATCCAGCGAGTCCATCCACAGTCCGCCGCCCCAGCGCGTGCCGCCGCTGACCGATCCCATCATTGTTCCATTCACATCAACAAACGCGTTGTCATATGGGATGTAGCGCCAAGTATTGGACGCGCCAATTGGATCCATGATTTCTGTTTTCAACACGTCGGGCAGCGGTCGTTGCCACAAGCGAAGTAGCGACAACGCAAGACGATTCATGCGCACGTCGTTGTATTCATAAAAAGTGCCGGGCTCGTGAATGTCGCGCGGCTTCGCTGCGGCGTGGCCATATTCTTCCTTGCCAACAAAAGTGGTGGACTTTCCAAACAATTCGCCCTGCCACTCGCTGCTTTGTGTTGCGTGATGTTTCCACGTCACTTTGGAATTGTGCGGCAAGTCGTAGCCGCCATCTTTCACAAGCAATCTAACTTCATCGTGAACGTCGCTAATCATGCCGCGATCAATTGTTAAACCAAGAATGGTTGACAAGTAACTTTTGGCCATGCTGTATGAGGGGTCCACCGCTTCAACGTCGCCAAATTCCGCAATAATGTAACCGTGGCGAAGAATAATTCCGTTCATGGCGGCGCGAGTCTTTGGTACTGGACCAAGTTGCTTGCCAAATATTTCCGTCTGTTTGGAAAAATCCGTGGGCCAATCCGTTGGTTGTGTCTGCGCCCACGCGATTGCTTGGGCAAGTTTCGTGGCGTCAAAGCCGGCTTCCGCGGGCGGCTTTTTTTTCCACGCGCCCTTGGGTGGACAATACGCGGCGCGTGATGAAGCGGTAGCGCAACCAGATAGCAGCGACAGTGCCGCCAGAATGAATGGCGCGCCAATGCGGACTCGGGCATTTTTAAATACTGAAATAAAATGTGGTGCGTGATTCATGATTGGAATATTTAACCCTGAGTACCGCCAAGTTACAAACGCACGCAATAGAAATTGAATGCGATTTAAAATATAAACGTAAGTCGCATGGTGAACACAAACGCGCCAGGAATACTTTGCGTGGAGATAGGACTGGGTTGACTTATGTATTGCATATCAGGCTGAATTAAAAACCACGGCGTCACCTGCACGTTATAAAATGTTTCCAAAATTGTTTCAGAGGAACCAGGCGCGGTTGTCAGTGCGTCATTGCTCGTGAATTTGTTGTAAGCCCAAAGCAATCCAACCGTGTCATTGGGGCGAACGTCAATCAATCCCTCCCACTGCGAACCAAGCATCATGCTCCACTGCGTTGAATTTTGGTTGGGATCGCTCCAACTGAACTGGCCAAACACTTCAAGGCCCTGCAATCCGTCTGGATCTTCATTGAATAATTGTTGATTGGCGTAGGCGTATGTTCCAACCGGACCATTTCCAACACTGTTGCCGTTCACGCCAGAAAGATTCGTGTCGCCCAACTGCTCAAACCAACCCGCGCGGAACTTTCCTTTGTGCCCACCGACTGTCCAATCCGGCCCGGCCTCCGCGATTAAAAAATAACTACCTGGGTTGTCCCAAAGAAAACTTCCTAGACCACTGTTGCCCGTGTTGGTGCCAGGAGCGCCCGTTCTGGGATTGATGTAATTATTGGAGCCATCAAAAAAACCAAAGCGCGCGTCGAAATTTTCGAAAGGCTTTGTCAAAATTTCCACGCCACCAGCCTGAAGCGGATAGGTGGGCATGTTCACTACAAGCGCGCCGGGAAAATAGGCGGCGCTGTTTATAAAATTGGTGCCGGTGCATGGAACGGCAAAGTCAACATTGGCATCAATCTTTCCAAACTTCACCATCAGGCGGTCGCCAATAATTTCTTGCTGATACCAGTACTGAGCAAGTTCAGTGAATGAACCGTAAGAATTAATTGCGTCAAAGCCCCAATAGTCAGGAACAAGTTCGTTCAACTGTCGCGTTTGTGCCGCGCTCTGAAAATCTAAAAATAATTCACCGCCCTGTAGACCAAACAGTTTTTCGGTGTTTACAGATAAATTCGCGTCAATCAGTGAAGCCATGCTGAAGCCGTTCACGGGCGCGCCGTTGAGCGCGTTTATAAAATCAAGCGTGGCGCTTCCTTGAAAAGTAATGCCGGCATTTTGAAGATCGCTGCGCGCGCCAAACAAATCGCCAAGCATTGTGTTTTTCTCCCACGGCCAGGGC
>CAJACJ010000576.1 GCA_903938205.1 uncultured bacterium | reverse complement strand
TGAGTTCTTGCGAATGCGATCCGCCAACATGGTGGCATACACCATGGGTGGCCGCGGCATGAATGGACCGCCAAAGCACGCGCTGAAATTTGGCTGCGGTTCGGTCACGCCAGCCTCGGTGCCCGCCAACTTGGATGTGTATCCGTTCAAGAAGTAGTACTGCGCTTGCTCAGGAGTCAATTTCGAAAGTGGTGGCAACACTCCAAACGCATCCGCGGAAAGAAAGATGCAATTGGTTGGCTGACCCGCAACGCTTGGCAAGACCGCGTTGGCGATGTGACTGAGCGGATATGTAGCGCGCGTATTTTCCGTGCGCTTGGTGCTGTCGTAATCAGGCATGCGCGTGACAGGATCAACAGTCGTATTTTCCAACACGCTTCCAAAGCGAATCGCCTTGAAAATTTCCGGCTCGGTGGCCAAAGAAAGTTTGATGCACTTGGCGTAGCAGCCGCCTTCAATGTTGAACACACCGCGGTCGCTCCAACCATGCTCGTCATCGCCCACCAAATCGCGATTTGGATCTGCGCTGAGAGTTGTCTTGCCAGTGCCAGAAAGACCAAAGAAAATAGCCACATTCTTCGGATCATTGCGATCCACATTGGCGGAGCAATGCATTGGAAACACGCCGCGCTCCGGCAAGTCGTAATTCATGGCGTAGAAAATGCTCTTCTTCATTTCGCCGGCGTAGCGCGTACCAATGATCACCACTTTCTTGCGCTCAATACTTTGAATAATGGCCACGCCACCGGTCACGCCGTACTTGGTTGGATCGGTCAACTTCATGGAGCCCGCATTGATGATGGTCCAATCTTGCTGCCAAGCTGCAAGCTCACTGGCTTCGGCGTTGATGAAAAGTGTTTTGGCAAAGAGCGAGTGCCACGCCTCTTCCGTGAACACGCTGACTTTGCAGCGATACTTGGTATCGGCGCCGGCGTAGCCGTCAAAGCGGAACAAATCGCGCCGCTGACGCAAGTGATCCATGGCCAGCGCTTCAAGCGCGTCAAAATTCTCAGGTGAGATTGCTTGATTGACTTTGCCCCAATCAATGTTGCCGTGAATGCCGGCGGTGTCCTCTAGAAATTTATCATTGGGACTGCGGCCAGTTCGGTCGCCTGTGTCGCATGTGATGGCGCCGTTTGAAGCAAGCACGCCTTCGCCACGCGCAAGAGCCAACTCCACCAAACGAGGCACTGGCAAATTCGCGTGAATGGCGGCGGTTCCAAAATCAATTTTGCGATCGGTTGCGGTTGGCATGTTGTGGCTCCTGTTGGACAAAGTCGAAACGATGAACTCTACCACGATCCTAAAGGTGAAACCAAGGCAAATCCAATCGGGAACTTTCTCTTTATGGACCCGACCGTACAGCGCCGGCCAACGCGCCAAGGCCTGAGAATCCCGCACGAATTCTCTTTCATTTGAAAAAGAACAAAGCCACTTCACAAAAGCGTTCCAAATGCCCTAAAGTGCCCCGCTTCGTATGGCGGTCGTAGCTCAGTAGGTAGAGCATCGGGTTGTGATCCTGAGGGTCGCGGGTTCAAATCCCGTCGATCGCCCTTTCTTGTGAAATGTGTCGCGATTCAATTTGATCCCGTTTGGGAGAACCCGACTGAATCGCGCGGGCGCATTGTGGACATGCTTGCGCGCGCTGGCGATTTATCAAACGCGCTTGTGGTATTGCCAGAGATGGCCGAGAGCGGTTTCACCAACAATCCCGCGCGCGTTGCCGATGGAAAATCTGAATTGTTCGCGTGCGCGCAATCGAAAAAATACGGCTGCTATTTGCAACATGGTTTCGCGCAGGCGTGCGGCGATTCATTTGTGAACATGGTCGCCATTGCGTGTCCGCAAGGAACAGTGATTGCCCGCTATTCAAAAACCCATTTGTTTTCCCCCACAAACGAGCATGCGCACTATCAGGCTGGCGACTCTGTGACCGTTGCGAAGTTGAGTTTCGATTCAGCCGCCGCCCATGCGGCGCCGATTCAAAAATCAAAAGATGAAATGGCCCAGGCAAATCCGACGCGCTCCAAGGAAATAATTTCCGAAATTTCAGTCGCGCCCATGATTTGCTACGACCTGCGCTTTCCAGAATTGTGGCGGCACGC
>CAJACJ010000575.1 GCA_903938205.1 uncultured bacterium | reverse complement strand
GTGTATCGACCACTGCGAAGCGCGTCGCGATTTCTTATTCCAACTTCGTACTTGCTCATTGGCGCGCTGCTTCCACTTCTGCCGTATGTGATTGACCGACTTGAAATTATTCCTGTGCTGGCTACGCCTGTTGCGGCGACATGGCTGACCATGCGCGTGATCACCATCACCGGCATGTGGCGGCTTCACTTTTGGCATGGACGTTGGAGCACGCTTGCGGTTGGCGCCGCGTTCATGACCATTGGTTTTGCCGCGGCGGTGCTTGCCAATTCACTTCCGGTGCTTGCCATTGGTTTGATGGCGTTCGGCGCGGGACAAGCGATTTTGTATTACGCAAGTTTGTATTACGCGCTCAGCGTTGGCCACGGCGATGTGGGCGACGCCGGAACTTTTGAAGCGCTGGTTGGCGGCGGATATTTACTTGGACCCATCGCAAGTTTGGCGGGTGTTGCCATGGGCGGCGGCGTGAATGTGGTGTGGTGCGTGCTCGCGGTTGCGGGTTTGGCTTCGCTATTGGCGCTTCGTGAATGGTGGCGATGGCGGCGCAATCCGCCGCGCGATGATCAACCGCACAGCGCGTTGTTGCATTAAAAGTAATATGGCGCAAGCGTGTTTGCAACAATCGACGCCGCCAACAACTATTAGATGCGAACACCTTCAGCGTGATTTCCAATCACGATGAAGTCTTCGCGCTCGCAACGACTGGCACTTGCACTTCGCCGTATTTCCAAAACCAAAGAATGAACGGGCTGTTGTAACCAAAGAATCGCGGCGTGCCATCAGCGCGCCACTGCGGATTCGCGGCGATCCAAGCATTGACGATCGCCAATCCGCACTCGAAGTTCTTGTCGTTATAACTGCCGCGAACACCAACACTCGCATATGTGCGCGGCGCGATCTCGCGCACCACGACTTGTCCGTCGTTTCCCAGAGTTCCCGTTTCGCTCGTGCGATAGAGAAACGCCATCGAAGTCATCGCACGCGAATCCTGTTGTGAATATTCCATCTCAACTGGAGATGTCATTGGAATATCGTTCTTCGAGATGTGACTGAACAGCGTGCCGAACATAGGTCCCATTTTTTCGTCGCTGCCCGCGCCATCATTCTTGGTCACGACTGCCTCGCGGTACTGAGGATATTCCTTCACTTCGACCACGCCGACTTCAGTCAAGAGCGGCCATCCCTGCGGCAATTCTGCTTCGTGAAAATAAACAACCTTGCCTGATTGCCGCACGCAACCAACGACCGTCACCGCGCTACCCGCGGCGATCAAAATGCCAATGAGTGTGCGAGGACGCAGTCGTGAGCGTTTGGGAATTGAGGGAGTTGTTGGTGCGTTCATGGAATTGAGTCAAAGAGCGTAAACGATTCTTTGAATTGTGATGCCTGGAATAACTGTAGCGATTGAAAGCAATTGTCTTTTCCAACGTCGCGGGCACGCGTAAGAAAAGTCGACTTTAAAGCAGTATCCAAATTCCCAAAAAATTGAAATCCGTTTCAGTGTTGGTTTGTGCGGCTCATCATTTCCAACGCGCGATCCATTGCGCGTCGGTAAATCCAAGCTCTTTCCGATAGATCTTGGTTTGCGGCACCTTTTTCGAGCGCCTCAACAAGCTCGGCTTTGACGCCTGGGGTGACAGTGTCATTGCCAAGAAGCATGACCGAAGTCACGGCAAGTTCATACAGGGCCGCACATGATGCGACATCGCCCGCGTTAAAGCGCGGGACGCCGCGCTCAATGGCAAGCTCAAAGATTGCGGCAACTTGTTGAGCACGGCTCGCAGATGGTGCATCTTGCCGCGTAGTTGATGGTTTTTTAGCAGGCAGCACTCGATCAATAATGTGGATGATGCCGTTGGCTGACTCTATGTCGGCAACTTCAATGCGCGCTCCGTCAACAGTGATTGCCCCGGCTTCAAGCGCGAAGGCGACAGTGCCATCTCCCATCAGCGTGCGGACCGAGCCTTGTGAAAGCATCTCATCGCGGTGAATCGCCGTTGGTAAAACATGCCCTGCCAGCACAGATGTCAGCGCACTCTTGTCTTTCAAGAGCGCGGAGAGCGACTCAGCGGGTATGGCTGCAAACGCCTTGTTTGATGGAGCAAGCAGCGTCCAAGGTCCGGGGTTTGACTTGCCCAATTGCGCTCCAAGTTCCGCGGCTTCAATTGCTGCCCGAAGTGTGGAGAGTCGCTCGTCGTTTGTCACCAATTCCTCGATCGTGCGCAGCTCCGGAACCATGACCGCATCTATCACATGAACAAGGCCGCCATCAAAGGCGACATCAACGGCAACAAGATGAGCCTTGTCGATCGTTAGCGTGGCGGGATCAATGTCAAGCGACTGCCCAGAGAGCGCAGTGAGTCGCCGACGTTCAAGCACCGCTGAACTTTCAAGTGACTGCGCAACAATGTGGTGCTTGAGAATTGTTTGCAACGCGGACTTGCCTGGGGCACTTGTGAGAAACTCAACTTGCTCCTTGGGCAGTTTGGCGAAGGCCTCATTGGTTGGTGCGAAAATAGTGAAGCGTCCACCTTTGGGCAGTTCAAGGTCGGCAGCTTTCACAAGCGCAAGCAGCGTGGTTAGATTTGCTTTGGTGGCAACTGATGCGAGCGAACCCGTGGATGAAGTTTCGGCTTTCGCCGCCGCGCCGATCGGTCGGATCCAATCAATTTCCAACTCAAATGGTCCGGGCTTCTTGTCGGAAAGAGTAATACCCACAGACTCGATAGATGCAGGGTCAAGTGGCGCTGCGTTGCGGACGCGTTGACCAAAGCTATTCAGAATGCACTCATCAAATGGGATCTCAATCTCGATCCATTGGCCGGGCTTGGTATTGAAGACGCGTTGGTAGCCACCAGCCATAAGCCGAACGCGCGAGGAGCGGATGTCGCATTGATAGGTGCGCCCGTCGCCTTTGACGCGCATGAGTAACCCTTTCGTGCCCGCGAATACTCCTTCAGGGACCGCGCTACGAATCTGCGAGAAGCCGCCATTATTTTCGAGCGACAGTTCTCCAGTGAACTTCAGCGTGCCGCCCTCGCCGGGCGCAATCCGCCCTGTTGAAAGTCCTCCCATTACGCCGTCAAGTACGGTCTGCCAGCCTTTGGTACCGCTATCAAATTCCAAGTTGGATTCAGCTGCTCGCGGTAACGAGCAGGCAATGGCATTCGTGCAAAGCGCACTCGATGCGCAGCAGATGATAATTACGAATCGGCGGGTCAATAAAGAGAGTTGTAGGTTCATGGTGAGTTGAATCGAGAGAGTTGACTGAACAAGAGACGAATCGTCATGATGATGTTTTACACCGAAAGAACTGCATATACGAGCACCTACTGTAGGCGGGTGTTCGTCAATATTTATACATAAATGTAAGTGTCCGTCGCGGACGAGCGCTCGACAAATCCATTGCAACGCGGCGGTTGCATGCGTACATGCTCAGGCGCGGTTGCGCATTGAAAATATTCATTGTGGGAAACGAATACGCAGGATCACTACGTATCAAGCGCGGCGCCGCGTGATGCGTTGCACATTTTCAGCGCGGCCAACGCGCCGTTGCGCGCTTGAACATGATCAACAATTGGACGCGGATAATTTTTTCCAAGTTCAACCCCCGCCATCTGCAATTCTTCGCTTGAAGCGTTCCACGGTTGATGGATAAATTTGGGCGAGAGGTTTTTTAATTCCGGGACCCAGCGCTTTACATAGTCGCCTTGCGGATCAAACTTTTCGCCCTGCAACATTGGATTGAAGATACGGAAGTACGGCGCGGCATCTGCGCCGCAACCAGCGCTCCACTGCCAGCCCAAGGAATTGCTGGCCAAGTCCGCGTCCACCAAGGTTTCCCAAAACCATTCGGCGCCGCGCAGCCAATGCTGGCGCAAATGTTTCACCAAGAAACTGCTCACATTCATGCGCACGCGGTTGTGCATCCAACCCGTTGAGTACAACTGGCGCATGCCGGCGTCGATGAATGGGTAGCCAGTCATGCCGCGCTGCCATGCGCGCAAATGCGCGGCGTTGTCTTGCCACGGAAATTGCTTAAATTCGGCGCGCAGTGGCTCATTGGCGGTGCGTGGAAAATTGCTCAGCACGTTGTAGCCAAAGTCGCGCCAGCCAAGCTCGGCGCGAAATTTGTCGGCGTTGTCGCGAAATGTTTTGGTCTCATCGTTCATGCGCGTTTGAGTTGCCAGCCACACACGGCGCACGGAGATTTCACCAAAGTGCAAATACGCGCTCAACAAACTTGTGCCGCGAACGCCTGGAACATCGCGGCCCACGCTGTAGTCGCCAACCGCTTGCTTTAAAAATGCGCGCACGTTGGCCGCGCCGCCAGCCTCGCCAGGCGTCCACGCATCGGCAAGACCTTTAATCCACGGCTTGTTGGGCAGCAATTGTAAATCAGAAAGTTCAAGCGACTTGGGCCATTGCGTTGGCGGCGTAATTTTTGATGGCGCGGCGCGCGGCGCATCCGGCGCGGCAAGCGAGCGACAATTTTTCCAGAACGGCGTGAATACTTTGTAGGCCAACCCGCTGCCTGTTCGAATGACATCAGGATTAAACAACAATGAAGATTCAAAGCGATGCAGCGAAATGCCGCGCGACTGCGCCGCGGTTTGTAACGCTTCTTCTTGCTCACGCACCCATGGCTCGTAGCGGCGGTTGAAAGCGATTGATGTGGCGCCGGTTTCTTTGGCTAGGGCCAGCAACTCTTTCACAGTGTCGCCACTGCGCAAGATCAAGCGCGAACCCTTGGCGCGCAGCGATGCGTCAAGCGACTTGAGGGATTCATGCAGCCACCATTTGCTTGCGCCAGCGGGCGCCCATTTGCCTTCACGCGCGATGTCTAGGCAATACACCGGAATCACGGCGTTGCCAGCGGCCACGGCAAAACCTAATGCGGGTTGATCATCTAGTCGCAAATCAAGTTGAAACCAAACAATGGTCGCGCTCATTATTTTTCCTTGTTTGAAGTGGAATTCTTTTT
>CAJACJ010000574.1 GCA_903938205.1 uncultured bacterium | reverse complement strand
TCGTCGCTTGGATTGGCCGCAAGACGCAAATATGCCAGTAAATCCTTCACTTCTCGCCGGTCATAGAACGCGGTGCCCCGCACTACTTGATATGGAATGGAGCGCCGTCGAAGCGCCTCTTCCATCACTCGGCTCAACGCGTTCATGCGATACAACACAGCCATGCCGCGCCAAGTGATTCCTTGATCGGTGGCTTGCGCAATGCGGTCCGCGACCAAAGCGGCCTCCGCATGTTCATCCGCGCAGCGCACATATTTTGGCGCCTCGCCATCGCCCTTCATGGACTTCAATTCCTTGTGCCTGCGCTGACGATTTCTAGAAATCAAACTGGCGGCCGCGTCGACAATGGGTTTGGTGGAGCGAAAATTTTCTCCAAGCGGAATGACTTTTGCTCCAGGAAAATGCTCCTCAAAGTTGAGAATATTTCCAATGTCCGCGCCGCGCCAACCGTAAATGCTTTGATCGGGATCACCCACCACGCACAAGTTGCGGTGCGCCTTGGCAATCTCCAACACGATAGAAAATTGCGCGAAGTTAGTGTCTTGATATTCATCCACTGACACGTATTGAAAGCGGCGCTGAAGCGTCTCGCGAACGGATTGATTGCTTTGCAATAAAATGGCTAATTTGCCCAATAAATCATCGAAATCAAGACTGGCGTTTCGCGCCATGACTTTTTGATACGCGTCAAAAATGCGCGCCACCACTTTGCTGCGCCAATCGGTTGCGGATGAAATGGCCTGACTTGGCGTTATCAATTTATTTTTTAAATTTGAAATCTCACTCAACACGCTTGCTGGCGTGAAGCGGCTGTCACTTTCGCCAGCATGTTTAATTGCGGCCTTGCACGCGGCGCGTTGATCGTCCACATCAAGCACATTAAAATTAGGATCAAGATTTGCCTCCACCGCGAAGCGACGCAAAACGCGCACGCCAAAGGAGTGGAATGTTCCAGCGAAAACTCTTCCTTGATCTGGAAGATCTTGCGGCAGCAACAACTCCACACGCCTGCGCATTTCGCCGGCGGCTTTGTTGGTGAATGTCAAAGACAAAATGCTCCACGGCGGAATTCCTTGCGACACCAAATGCGCGATGCGATGCACAATGACGCGAGTTTTTCCAGAGCCAGGCCCAGCCAACACAAGCAACGGTCCATCGGTATGCAAAACAGCTTGGCGCTGTGGTTGAGTTAAGCCTTCGAGCAATTCATTTTGAAGCACTTCAAGAGTCTAGTGAGAAAAAAATTCATGTTTTGTAAGCAAAATGAATTTAAAACACCATTTGTTGTGTTCCACATGCCCGACGACAAGATTTGCACACAAAATATGGTGGGATTTAAAATAATTAACCGATACGCAAAGTGCTATTGGATCTAGGCTTGCATATTAAGTTTACAAAATCACAATATTGTGTGTCTGTGCCACTTGATAACCCAACGGATAGGGGTAGGATTCTGATGAATCGTGGTTTTTGGGGTCATTTCCAGTACCACGAATCAAAAAAATATGTGTTTTTTCGGATTGATTTAAAAATTAATTTTGCTGGCTGGAAACTCAATCTCATTTTACTTTAAAGAAATAAGACAAGTCCCTCATAAATTGAATCTTAAACAACACACTTCCGTTGCTACTCACAATTTGAATGTCTAACACACTCTCGTTTCGATCAATATTTTCGCCACCTCGTTTAAGGATTGCACAATGAAGATCACGCCACGATTCACCCGTCCAGGACAAGACGTCTTCAGCACTGTTGAGTGGAGCACTCGAACCAGTCGCATCAGTAATAGCGACGGGTCGACCGTGTTTGAAATGCTTGACGCTGAAATCCCGGCATCCTGGAGTCAGCTTGCAACAGACATTGTGGTGAGCAAATATTTCCGCAAGGCGGGTGTGCCGCAAGTGGATGCGACTGGCAAGAACAAAGTGGACGCCTCTGGCAAAACCATTCTTGGTCCAGAGCGTTCAGTGAAACAAGTCGTGCATCGTTTGGCTGGTTGCTGGAAACATTGGGGCGAGAAATTTGGCTACTTCGCAACCGCGCAAGATGCACAAGCTTTTTACAACGAAATTTCTTGGATGTTGTTGAATCAAGTCGCTGCGCCAAATAGTCCGCAGTGGTTCAACACTGGTTTGCAATGGGCGTACGGTATTAACGGCCCTGCGCAAGGACATTGGATTGCCGAGCACGCCAATGGTGAAGTGTCGCTAGCCCCTGATGCCTACAGCCATCCGCAGCCACATGCTTGCTTTATTCAAAGCGTGCGTGACGACCTTGTGGGTGAAGGCGGCATTATGGATTTGTGGACGCGCGAGGCGCGCCTGTTTAAATATGGCTCCGGCACTGGAACCAATTTCAGCCATCTGCGCGGCGACAATGAGCCGCTTTCTGGTGGCGGAAAAAGTTCCGGCCTGATGAGTTTCCTGAAAATTGGCGATCGCGCCGCGGGCGCAATTAAGAGTGGTGGAACAACCCGTCGCGCCGCCAAAATGGTGTGCTTGGACGTAGATCATCCGGACATTGAGGCCTTTGTGAATTGGAAAGTTCGCGAGGAACTGAAAGTGGCCGCGTTGGTTGAAGGCGCCAAAAAGTTCACGCCAGAACAAGCGGAGATTGCCAAACGCCTGAAGCTGAAATTGGATTTCGATTTCAACGGCGAGAGCTATCAAACAGTCAGCGGACAAAATTCCAACAACTCAATCCGTCTGTCGGACGAGTTCATGCAAGCCGTCGACACCGACGCGCAATGGAATTTAATTCAGCGCACCGATGGAAAAATCTCAAAGACGCTTCCAGCGCGCGACCTGTGGCAACAAATTAATTTCGCGGCTTGGCAATGCGCCGATCCTGGATTGCAATACGACAGCACCATCAACGCGTGGCACACATGCCCCTCCGGTGGCCGCATTAACGCCAGCAATCCATGCAGCGAATACATGTTCCTGGACAACACCGCGTGCAACTTGGCCAGCATTAACTTGCTGAAATTTTACAACGCGCAAACCCGCTCCTTTGATCTTGAGGGCTATGAGCACGCGATTGGTTTGTGGACCTCGGTGCTTGAAATTAGCGTCATGATGGCCGCGTTCCCATCCAGGGAAATCGCCGAGCTCAGTTGGAAATACCGCACGCTTGGTTTGGGATACGCCAACTTGGGCGCCATGCTCATGCAAGCCGGCATTCCATACGACAGCGACGAAGGTCGCGCGGTGTGCGCGGCGTTGTCCGCCATTCTCACCGGTCGCAGTTACGCCGCTAGCGCGTTGCTTGCGGCGGAGCACGGCGCGTTTGACGGCTACGGAGAAAATCGCGAGAGCATGTTGCGCGTCATTCGCAACCACCGACGCGCCGCTTACGGCGTTGACCGTTCAGCAACCGAATGGGAAACGCTTGAAATTAGGCCTGTTTCCATTGATCACAGCTTGTTCAAAGCCGGCAAGGTTTCGCTGTCAAACGCCAACGACATTTTGGCGCGCTCATTGGCATGTTGGGACGATGCATTGTTGTTCGGAACCAAATTTGGTTTCCGCAACGCGCAAGTCACCGTCATTGCGCCAACAGGCACAATTGGTTTGCTCATGGATTGCGACACCACTGGTGTTGAACCAGATTTTGCGTTGACCAAGTT
>CAJACJ010000573.1 GCA_903938205.1 uncultured bacterium | reverse complement strand
TGAGCCGCGGAACACGCCGCGCGCAAGAAGCTGCCGTGAAATATTTCTTCCTTGGAGCCATGAGCACAGCCATTTTCTTGTACGGCTTCGCGCTCATTTATGGCAGCACGGGTTCATTGCAACTCTCAACCATTCGCGAAGTGTTCGCCGATCAAGTTGGTCGCGGCGGCATTGACACGCTTGGAACGACGGGTTTAATTCTGTGCATCCTTGGCTTCTGCTACAAACTTGCGGCCGCGCCAATGCATTTCTACGCGCCAGACGTCTACGAAGGCGCTGCCAATCCAGTCACCGGTTTCTTGTCATTCATTCCAAAAATCGCTGGATTTGCCGCGCTTGCAGTGCTTTTAAACACCGTCGGTTGGAGCGGTCATGCGGGTATTTCAGAAACTGGAACTGTCATCACCGGTCTGCCCGCGCCAATTCTTGCCACGCTCTGGATGATCTGCGCGCTCACCATGACGCTTGGAAACATTGGCGCGCTCTTGCAAAAATCCGTCAAGCGCATGCTGGCCTACAGCTCTATCTCGCACTCGGGCTACATGGTGCTGGCCATCATCGCTGGACCAGGCCTTGGCTTTGAGGCGCTGCTGTTTTATCTAATCTCGTACGGCGTCACCAATCTCGCAATCTTTGGCGCGCTTTCTGGTTTGCAAAAGCGTGGCGAAGATGTTGAAAGTTTCGAGGAGCTCAGCGGCATTGGTCGTCGCTATCCAGGACTTGCCGCGTGGCTTGCGATTGGTTCAGGCTCGCTCATGGGCATGCCTCCACTACTTGGCTTCTGGGCAAAGTTAATGTTGTTCATGGCGGGTGTTCAAGCGGGACACACGCCGCTTGTCATCATTGCCGCGCTCAACAGCGCGGTGAGTGTGTGGTATTACCTGCGACTCATTGGCGTGCCAACGTTGTCGCCGCCTGGAACATCGTCCGAAGGCGTGTTGAAGGGACCAAGTTCTTGGCCGCGTTTCGCTGGCGCAGTGGCCGCTTTTGTGGTCATTCTTTTGCCGTTGTTCGCATCTCGCATTTTGGGCAACAGCGCTGAATTTGCCCCTGTTCGCCCCGCTTCCAGCGCCAAACCTGTTCCAACCACCACTCAAGAAACTCCGAGCGAAGAGAATGCGCAACTTGCGCTACACTGTTCGCCCACGCGGCTGTAGCTCAATTGGATAGAGCACAAGCCTACGAAGCTTGGGGTTGCAGGTTCGAGTCCTGCCAGCCGCGCTTACTTTCTTCCGCGTGAATTTGATTTGCTACGTATGCGACTGGTGGCGCACGCATTGACCACGCATGGAACCCAGGGAAACTTTTTTAGGAATTCCAGATGAGCGCCAACGCATCCATCGCCAACATTTTCAACCAGATCGCCGACGCGCTTGAGGTGCTTGGTGAAAATCAATTCAAAGTGTTGGCGTATCGCAAAGCCGCGCGCATTGTGGAGGATCTTTCCGACGATGTCGCGGACCTCTGCACAAATGATCCCGACAAATTGAAATCCATTGATGGTCTTGGCGCGTCAAGCGTGCAGAAGATCCAAGAGTTTGTGGCCACAGGAAAAATAAAAGCGCATGAGGAAGCGCTGGCCAAGTTGCCGCCTGGATTAATCGATGTGCTGCGCGTTCCAGGTCTTGGACCCAAGACGGTGAAGTTGCTGTGGGATCAAGGCGGCGTGACGGACTTGGCCACCTTGAAGTCGCAACTGGCAAGCGGCGCGCTTGAGAAGTTGCCGCGCATGGGCGCCAAAACATTGCAAAACATAGCGGAAAACCTGGCGTTTCTAGAGACCGCCGGCGACCGCGCTCGCCTGGGCGACGCCATGCCCATTGCGGAAACTTTTGTCACGCAGTTGCGCGCCATCAAGGGCGTGACGCAAGCCGAGTTCGCTGGAAGTTTACGCCGCGGCCGCGAGACCATTGGCGATGTTGACTTGTTGGTGGCCACCGAAAACCCCGCGCCCGTCATGGAATTTTTCTGCGCGCACCCGTTGGTGGCCAAGGTGCTTGTTTCCGGCGACACCAAATCAAGTGTGCGCTTGAACAACGGATTGCAAGTGGATCTTCGCGCCGTGCCCGCCGCAAATTGGGGCGCGGCATTGATGTACTTCACCGGCAGTAAGGATCACAATGTTGTTTTGCGTGAGCGCGCCATTGAACGATCCATGCGCCTGAATGAATATGGATTGTTCATGGACGACGGCGAAGCCACTCCGCCGCAACAACGCGGCGTGAAACCCATCGCATCAAAAACTGAGGAAGATATTTACGCCAAACTTGATTTGCAGTGGATCGCACCGGAGCTTCGTGAAAGTCACGGCGAGTTTGCAACCAATACCACCAAGCAGTTGATTTCCATTGGCGATATTCACCGCGAGTTGCATTGCCACACCAACGCCAGCGACGGCGTGCTGTCCATTGCGCAACTCATTGAAACAGCCAAAAGTCACGGCTTTGACGCCATTGCCATAACGGATCACAGCCGATCAAGCGCGCAGGCCAACGGGCTTTCCATTGAGCGTCTACGTGAGCACGCGGCCAACATTCGCGCCGCCGCCGCAAAAATAAAAGGCATTCATGTTCTTGTTGGCAGCGAGGTGGACATTCTTGCCGACGGTCATTTGGATTATCCCGACGATGTTCTTGCCGAACTTGATTGGGTGGTGGCCAGTCCGCACACCGCGCTGAAGCAAACACCCGAGGCCGCAACCGCGCGCCTGCTTGCCGCCATCGCCAATCCATTTGTGCATGTGATTGGCCACCCCACTGGTCGAATTCTGAACGGTCGACCGGGTCTTGAACCCAACATGAAGCTGGTCATTGCCGCCGCGGCCAAGGCGGGAGTGGCGCTTGAAATCAATTGCAATCCCGCGCGTCTTGATTTGCGCGACGCGCTTGTTCGCGCGGCGCATGAAGGCGGCGCCATGATTTCCATCAACACAGACGCGCATGCAAGCGACCACTTTGATTTTCTGCGCTACGGAATTCTGACGGCGCGACGAGCTGGACTCAATGCAAAACAGTGCGTGAACGCTTGGCCATGGAAACAATTTGAAACGTGGCGCCTTTCGCGTGGTCGCGCCAAGGTCACTGCGTAATTGTGAGCTGGGTCTTTCATTCAAAGAATATTTTCTACAAACGCGCCAGGCGGCTTTGAACACATTTTCAAGACATGTCAAAAATGTCCAGACACTTGCAAAGTGTTTGTAACCATTTGTGCGGCTTTCAAACCATCAATTATTCAGCGGTGATTCGCAGGAACACCTTCGTGCACGCGATCGCCAGGCATAAGCACAATGTTCACCGCGTCAAAGAAGCGCCGACCAAGTCGCTCTTGTTCGGCTGCGTTGGCCTCTGTTTGCAAACGCAGAGCGTTCACATCAATGCCCGCGCTTTGAAACTTGGCTAGGGAACCATTGATCTGATTTAGAATGGTCGAGCGATTCCACTCCGGGTGATATTGAATACCGTAACTGCGAAGACCAACGGAAAAAGCTTGTATGCCACACGCCGCGCTTCCAGCCAACACTTGCCCACCCGCGGGTAACTTGCTGACCTCGTCGGAGTGCCAACACATTTTTAAACTGGACCACGGCTGTCCCACAAACAACGCGTCCTCGCGTCCAATGTGGTTCAACTTCACCGTTTGCCAACCCAACTCGGATTGCTTCATGGCTTGCGTCTCACCGCCCAATGCGCAAGCAAGAAGTTGTGCGCCTAGGCACAACCCAAGCACAGGAATATTGGCGTCATGCGCCATCTTCAAGAATGTCTTTTCAGCGGCCATCCACGGCGCGTCATTCAAATGGACGGTCTGCGGACCGCCAAGAGAAATCACGCCGTGCACATCGTCCAAGTCCGCGGGCACAACACCGCCGGCGTTCAGTTGAATTACAAGCAGGCGCTGCCCGTGGTGGCGCAGCGAATCCATGAGTAAATCGGCGGGGCAATCGGACGAATGTTGAAGAATGACAATGGCCATAGTGGAGCAAAGATAGCACAAGAAAAACCGCATGTTTTGCGGATGTTTGCGCATGCGCCCCCACAATTGAAGCATGGACAAGACCACCAAAAAGAGTACCCGTGCGCGCATCAACCAAGATCACGCGCAAACTCAGTTCAACCCCACACAGGAACAGCGCGCCACCAAGCGCGCTTGCAGACTGTCGGTTGAAAAATCAAACGCGCGCATGAACTCAGGAAAAAATGCGGAGGCGGCCGCCGCTGAACTGCTTGAAACCAAAGGCTACAACATCATCGCGCGAAATCTGCGGCTGGGTCATTTGGAAATTGACTTGTTGGCCACGGTGCCCAACACCAACCTGTTGATTGTGGTCGAGGTCAAAGCACGCCGCTCTGGCACGCACGCGCCTGAACTTCGCGTGGATTGGCGCAAGCAACGGCATCTCATTCTGGCCGCTCAACTTCTTCTTGCAAGGCGCATGTTCCACGGCAAGCAAATTCAATTTGATGTGGTGGCCGTGGAAATGGATCAACTGCAAAAGCCACAAAGCGTGCGGCACATTCAGCGCGCCTTTGATGCAAGCCATAAATAAAATCACAGTGATGGATCGTCTACCCAATCAACCGCGCGACCATTTCAAACCCGGGCACGCCGCCACATTTACTGACGGAAATATCGAATCATGGTGATCGAAATCAATCTGGATTTCATGGCTTCCAAATCGGATGCCACCCATCGCGTTCGCAACGATGCGAAATAGTGCTGCTGCTCAATGCCATAGCGCTGATTTTCAATTTGCCGGCGCAACTGCAATTGCAATGCCGTGTTAAAGATTGATCTGGCCGGCTCTTGCTGAGATGAAATAAGCGTCATCCACACAAACTGTGTTTTGGTTTCGGTTGGTCCGTCCACCTTGTTCAACGCAAGACCCTTGATGCGCGTCTTGACGTCATCGACCAAGTCTGGAACAGCGTCAATTCCACCCTTTGGAATCACAATCTCGCGCCAAAATGCGCCGTCCGCAATTCCTAAATCAGTCGCAACTTGGCTAAACGATTTACCCGCGGCAAATTCCGCCTTCGCCTTATCCACTTGCGCTTGATCGGTTTTTAAAATGGCAATGCGACCAATTCGAATCGTGGGCAACGGGTTGTAGGTCGCGCTGTTCACATCGTATAAACGCTCAACATCGCGCCAACTCACAATGGTGCGCGGCCGAATGCGGCGATTTAAAAGATCGCCCGCCAGCGCCTGATTCTTCTGGCGATTCATGAACTCCTCAATCGTTGTGCCAGGAAATTCCTCCTCAATACTGCGCTGCGCATCGGCGCGACTACCACCACGATTGGCAATTTCATTTTCCTGCAAATCCATCAGCCACGCCAGCACGCCTTCTTGCCCCTCTTTGGGAATCATGGCTTCAGCTTCGGAAATAATCAGCAAATTGTTCACGTATTGGTCAAAGGCCTCGCTGATCATTTGCACAACTTGATCGCGCGCCTGCACTCTATTGGGCGACGCCGCGATGGTGATAATGCGGTCTTCACGAGTCTTCAGGAATTCGCTGGCATAGAGCGGCTTGCCATTGACTTGACCCACCAACGAATCAATTGGCCACCTTTGATTGATGGGAAGTTGCGCGTCAATTGTCTCTGGCAACTTTTGCGTCAAGGTCGCGCCATCGGGCGCGGTTGAAACCACTTCTGTTTTTTGAGTGGTCACTTGATTTCCGTTGGCCACATCAACCGTGGTGTCGTCGGTTTCAACTTTGGGCGGCTCAAGATCCGCATCTGGAATTTGCACAATGCTTGGGTTCACATGCGCGGGAACATTGCCCGTGCTAAATGCCAAAGAGTCAACCTCCACCGCGTCCTTGGGCGTGCGATCGGTCGACATGCAACTGGCGAGAAAAATCACGCACAGAAATGTGTGTGCATGGAGCAATTGAAGTGCGCACCTGAATCGCATTGAAACAAGTCTAATCAATTGCATTCGCTTTGGTGCCAACGCGCCGTATACTTGTTTCACCATGAGCACCGACAACACACCGGAAATTCAAGTTGATTCTGATTGGAAAGCCCAAGCGCAAGCCGAGAAGGCGCGCCTAAGCCAGCAAGAAGAAAGTCGTCCAGCCAAGCCTGGCAAGGATGAATTGCCGCCCGCTGATTTCCGCAGTTTGGTGGGCTTATTGGCTTCGCAAGCGATTGGAGGTCTTGGTGGCTACACCGATCCACAAGGCCGCGTCATGGTTGACATCATGGGCGCCAAGTTCGCCATTGATCTCATTGGCGTGCTGCAAGAAAAAACCAAAGGCAATCTTTTGCCGGAAGAAGAAGCCGAACTCAGTGAAGTACTGGGCGAGTTGCGATCACGCTTTGTTCAGATTGCGCAAGCCGTTGCGGCGCGCATGAAAAGTGGTCAAGGCGTTGAAAGTATGAGCGCTGGCGCTCCCGCTGGATCACGCAAGGCGCCGGATGCTGGCGCCGGACCAAAGCTAATTATTCCGTAAGCGGCTTGCGATACAAATTTCATGCGCCTGGCAACGTGTTCTTTTTTGACTTCGTGTTTCGATGTCGCCACTTTCGGGCGCCATCACATTAGCGGAACAACATGGCCGACAAAAGTCGCTCCATGGGCGGATAGTAGAGCGACAAATAGGCGCCAACAAAATAAAGAATAATGACGCCAAAGAGGACGCGGTCCTCCGTCAATGTTTGCAGCGGCTTGTCGGACAAACCTAAATTGGCGCGGCGATAGAAGCGATGAATACTGATAGCCACAAACGGCGTCAGCAACGCAAGTCCAAGCGCGCGGCTTCCATAGAGACCATTGGCGTGCTCCGACAACGTGTACATGAGATAGGTCACCAACACCAAACACGCGCTCAGCGCCAGCAACCAATTCAATTCGTCGCGGGTGTCATAGCCTGCGCGGGATTTCCAGCTCATGATTTCGCCGTGTTTCACGGCATTTTCTGCGGAAGCCTTGTCGCACAATCGCTTGGTGAAACCAAGAAACAAAGTGAGAAAGAACACGCACAGTAAAAGCCAAATTGAAATCTGTACTTGAATGCTTGTGGCCCCCGCCGCCGCGCGCAAACAAAATCCGGCCGCGACAATGGCCACATCCACAAAGGGCGTGACTTTGAAATACAAGTTGTATAGAAGTTGCAGCCCAACATAACTCAACATAATCACGCCAGTGTTTGCGTTGACACGCCAAGCCAATAGCGATCCGACTATGACCAACAACACGCCAGCGGTTATGGCTGTTGACACACTGATGGCTCCAGAAGCCACAGGCCGTGTTCGCTTCAGTGGATGCTTACGATCCTCACCCGCGTCAAGCGCGTCATTCATGGCGTACGTTCCACTGGCCGTTACGCAAAATGCAATGAACGCCAAAACTAACACGCCCCACTTTTGGGTAACAACATCTGTTGGCGTGTCGCGACCTTGGCTAGAAAGCCAAAAGACCATGGGCAGCAATACAAAAACATTCTTTACCCAATCACCAGGTCTAAATAAAGAAACCCACTTCATCATGGGGTATTCATCGGACAAATTGGCGTGCGCTCGACAGAGTTTCAGCGCATTGACTGCGAAATTCCGTCACAAAAACAATCATCATGGCGTGGCTCAATTCAAAGCGTGGCGCATGGCACAACTGCGCAAAATGCATGATCTACAGCCCAAGAATTGGAGTTTGTGACACGCCCCGTCATCACGAAACAATGCAGGTCTTGCGCTCATCGCCCGCTTCAACGCGCTCAATCTTCATGGCCAAGCCAGTATCGCTGCTGACTTCAATCAACACGCCTGACACGCGCACCTCGCCGCCAGAAACTTCATACTGCACTGGCAGCGCCGTGGTCATGTGGTGCACCACGCGGCTTGCGTCGCGGCCAATCACGCCATCGCATGGACCGCACATTCCAACATCCGTAATAAATGCCGTGCCACCAGAAAGTATGCGCGCATCCGCGGTGGGCACATGCGTGTGCGAACCAATCACCGCCGCAACGCGGCCATCAAGATGGTGCCCAAGCGCGGCCTTCTCGCTGGTGACTTCCATGTGCGCTTCCACAATCACAAGCGGACGTTTTTCTGGAAGTTCTTTTAGCACGCGGTCGACCGTGGCAAAAGGATCATCCGCGGGCAGCGGAAAATAAATTCGTCCCAGCACCGTGGTCACAAACACGTCGCGCGGGCGACCCGCCGCCGCAGCAATGCGAACCCAACGCTTGCCTGGCGCGCGATCGGACAAATTCGCGGGCCGACACACTGGGATAGATGGATCCTCCAGCGCCGAAGTTATTTTGGGATCGCGATAGACATGGTCGCCAAGCGTCACCGCATCGGCGCCCGCGTCGCGCAACGCCTGCAACAAATCGGGCGTAATTCCCGAGCCATTACGAATGTTTTCACCGTTGACAATGACCACGTCGGCGGAATATTTTTCACGCATCGTCGGCAAGTGCTTGGCCACCGCGGCTCGGCCAGGCGCTCCCACCACATCTCCAAGAAATAAAATTCGCATTGGACGTGCCATTCTGGTTACACTCTACATCAAGCGAGGACTTTCCATTGGAGAAATTCCCCGCTCACTGAAATTCAACCATGACTACAACGGCATTTCATAATGGCGACAAGGTTCGCCATAACGCTCGCCCCGAATGGGGCATTGGTTCTATTTTGAAAGTTGAAATGTTGACACGCGAAGGCAAGCCCGATCAGCGGCTATGGATTCGCTTTCCAAACATTGGAACCAAGACGCTGTTGGCCAGCGCGGCGGATTTGGAAATTACAAATGAAGTTGTGGCGGATGTCGCCCAGTCGATCCACGCGCGCCCAACGCTGGCGCAAGCTGAAATGAAGCGCGAAGGTGGATGGCTTGGCAAAGCCAGCTCCGACAAACCCGAAGCCGTCATGACCGCTCTTTCTCCGCAAGCCACCGATCCATTTCTCAGTTTGCGCAAGCGTTTGGAAGTCACCCTGTCGCAATATCGCTTTGAAGCCACGGGTGCGCGCCTGGTGGATTGGGCCGTTGCGCAAAGTGGAATTGATGATCCGCTGAGCCGCTTCAATCGACAAGAACTTGAGCAATTTCACTCCAAATGGCGCTTTGAACTAGACGCGCACTTGGGCAAACTGCTTATGGAATGCCGCCGTGAACCCGATGTATTGGCTGGTGAACTTTCCAAAGCGCCGCCACTTGCGCAGCGCGCGGTGCAAAAAATTCGCAGCATGCGCTAAGCGCCTGACGCTGCGTTTTGCGTCGCCAACCTGTTCCATATCCCGGCTGAATCAACGAGTATTTCACCCTGTTCCGTCTGCGCAGGCGTTGGACAAAGAATTCATCTTTCAATGGCACACAAATCTTGCCAAGGCGTTTTTTATTATGGATATTCACGGCGGAGGCACATGATGAATGACAATTCGATGGAAAACAAAATGAAGGCCGCGATTGATTCGCTCTACACCATTTGCTTGAGCGCGGATGGTCTGGAGCCACAACAACAAATCCAAGCGCGCGAAAACATTGACGCATTGCGCATGCTGTGCGCCTACCAAACTTTTGATATCGAAGCCTCACGCCGAGAAAACACTGGACTGCGCGCCATCATTAAAGGTAAAAAGAAACCGCGGCGCAAGGATTAAAGCACGCCACAGCGATTTGATGCCAAAGACCACAAGAACTGACTAGAAAAATCTGTCCAACAATTTGCGCTAGGAAACTCCAAGCCACAGCGCCTCAAGATCGCGCTCGCGAATAGGCGGCGTCAAACCCTGACCCGCGCCCCACGGCAACAAGCGAGCAAAACGAACGCTCCACTGCAATTGCGTCCATGTTGTTGCCTGGCACCGCTTGGGTCGCTCTTGCGACAAACGCGGTTTCCATACCAAATCAAATTGATCGCGTTGCGCACGCAATACCCCCGCGCCTTCAAGTTGCGCCACGCGCGCGCGGTGCGCCTTGATCAACGTTGATGCCACCAACAAATAGTTCAACGGCATGTTTTGTATCCAACCTGGTCGTAACAAATCTTCGCAATCGGCGCGCGCCTCTTGCAGAATTGGCGCCCACGACGCGGGCGCGGGTCGCTTCAAGTCTGAATCAAGCGCTTGCACTTCGCCAGCCAGCGCCGCCACGGCGTTGAGCACGCGCTGCGTGGCACCAAGAATTTTCTTGTCCACGCCTTCAATCTGTTCATTGAATTCATCGCGAGTTGGAAGCTGGTCTTTGCCTTCTTGCAAAATCAACTCCGCAATGCGCGCATGCAATTGACTCTTCCATGAATCACCACTGCCGCGCGCCACCAATTCAATGGCCGCGTGCTCCGCGTGAAATTCCAAATGATGCTCAATTGCGCCGCTATTCAACTGCAACACCAATTCACACAGCGCGCGCAACTGACTTTCATGCGCCTCTTGCAACGTGGCGAATTGCCGCAAGCGCACACCGCACGTACTACTTTCAGGCTGGCATATTTCAAGCGCGGCCCACGCACGCACCTGCCCTGAGTTGTGCGCAATGTTCACCTGCATTGGCAACACCGCGGGTAACGGAGCAATCCACCATGCAAACATTTTGCCAATAGGCAGACCACTTGTTGTGCGCGCAATCACCGCCTTGCGCGCTTGGTCCGATTGCGCCGCAAATCGTTTCACAAGTCCTGCGGCGTCGCGACTAGTGGCCAGCACGCGTCCCTCATGATCCACCACCTCAACGCGCGCGGTGAAATGCGCGGGCACATTGGCAAGCGCAAAATCTTCCACGCGCACTTCAAGTCCACTGGCGCGCTTCAACTCGCGCGCAAGCAACTCAAGCAGTGAACCAGAGCCCACATGGTGCTGCTCTAAAAATGCCCCAATAACAGCCTCAACTGGATGAAATCGCGCGCGCACGCGCTTGGGCAAACTGCGAATCAGAGCCTCTATTTTTTCCTCAATCAACCCTGGCACCAACCACTCCAGCCGCTCGCAATCCAAATCGGGCAACTCAAGCAGCGGCACACGCACGGTCACGCCATCCACATCGGCGCCAGGCTCATGCTGATATTGCACATTGACCACATGGCGTCCAACATCTAGTTGCAACGGCCACCTTGCCTCGTGTGAATCCGGCAACGGCTGCACAAAGAAATCCGATTGCGACATGCGCAATAAGTCGGGCTTGCGCCGCTCGATGACCGCGCGCCACTTCTCAAATGACGCGCGATTAAATAGATCCTGCGGCACCACCGAGTCGTAAAATTGAAACTTGCGATCCGCGTTGGCAAGCAAATTGGCCTGGCGACGCGCGCGCGCGATGGAGTTGACCTGCTCCTCAATCACACGGTTGTGCGTCACAAAATCCGCCTGCACACCAAGCTGCTCCTCCACCAAAGCGCTGCGGATAAAAATCACTCGCGCCTCTTCATGATGGTCCACGCCATACGGCACGCGGCGGCGCGGAATGAGGTCTAAACCGCCAAAACTCACGCGTTCCCACGCCGCCACTTGCCCCGTGTCGCGTATGTAATGCGGCTCGCTGGTGGAGCGCTTCACAAGGTGCGACGCCATTTTCTCAATCCAATTTGGCTGCACTTTTCCAGCCAAGCGACCAAGTCGTCGACCCGTGTCCACCACTTCCGCCACAACAATCCACTCGCAATTACGCCGCGCCAAACTGGAGCGCGGATGAATGGCGAATGTCTGTCCATCATTTAATTTGTATTGACCATCAGCGCCGCGATGGGCCACCTGCGTTGCAAAACCCGCAAGCACCGCCTCATGCACCGCGCGCGCCGGTGGAGTAGCCGCGTCGCTACCAACTTCCGCGCGCAAACGATCGCGCACAAACCATTCCAGTTGCCGCCGCACATCGCTCCACTCGCGCAGACGCCGCTGCGATAAAAAATGTTCCTTGCACCAACGACGCAGCGCGCTTGAACCCAACGTGTCGCGCGCCTCTTTCCACGCCGTCCACAATTTCAGCGCCGACATGAAATCGCCATCCATGTCGGCGTACATGTAATGCGCCAAGTCCGCCAACTGCGCTTGATCCGCCGGCCGCTCACGCGGATCAGCCACGGAAAGAAACGCCGCAATGGTGATGGCCGCGGCCGCGCAGTTCAGCTCCAGACCCGCCACCACCACGCGCGCAACGCGCGGATCCACGGGCATTTTGGCTATTTTCTTGCCCACGCTGCTCAGGCGACCATGCCGGTCAGTGGCGCCAATTTCAAATAGCGTGCGCTCGCCCTCTTCAATTTGCCGCGCACCCGGCGGATCAAGAAAAGGAAATGTGGACGGCTCACCCAAACCCAAATCACGCATGCGCAAAATCACTCCAGCAAGCGACGTCCGTTTTATTTCTGGAGGCGTTGCCACAGCGCGTGACGAAAAATCCTCCAAGCTTCCTAGGCGCACGCACACGCCCGCAGCTACGCGACCCGCACGACCACGACGCTGCTCCAGCGATGCCTGACTCGCCGGCTCCACCAACAATCTTTCAATGCGCGACTTGGGTGAGAAGCGACTCATGCGCACCAAGCCGCTATCAACCACAAAGCGCACGCCCGGAACAGTCAAACTACTTTCGGCCACATTGGTGGCCAGCGTGACGCGGCGACTCTTTGCGGGCGCAAACACTTCGTCTTGTTGCGCGTCACCCAAGCGTCCATACAGCGGAAGAATTTCAACACCACGCGCGCCCGCGCGGCCACGCAACGTTTCCGCAACATCCAAAATCTCGCGCTCGCCAGGTAAAAACGCAAGAACATCGCCTGGCCCCTCCAGCAAGCACTCTTCGATCGCGTCGGTCACAAGAATGGGATCCGCATGATCCTCCGCCGCAATATCGCGCCACCGAACCTCCACTGGAAACGCGCGCCCCGCCACGCGAATCACGGGGCAACCACCAAAGGCCTCGCTAAAACGATCGGCCTCAAATGTGGCGCTGGTCAATATCACCTTGAACTCTTTTCGCGCCTTCACAATGCGCCGCAGCGCGCCCAGCAGAAAGTCAATGTTCAAACTGCGCTCATGCGCCTCGTCCACAATAATGGCGTCGTAGCGCATCAACAATGGATCGTGCGCAAGTTGCGCAAGAATAATTCCGTCAGTGGCCACGCGCACCAATGTGCCCGCGTCCGCTCGCTGTTCAAAACGGATTTGATAGCCAACCAATGTTCCAAGCGGCACGCCAAGTTCCACCGCCAAGCGCGTGGCCGCGGCGCGCGTTGCAATGCGGCGCGGTTGCGTGTGCGCAATTTCACCCGCCACGCCGCAGCCAATTTCCAGCAACATCTTGGGCAATTGCGTGGTCTTGCC
>CAJACJ010000572.1 GCA_903938205.1 uncultured bacterium | reverse complement strand
GGAAGCATTTTGATGAAGGAAGATGGAATGTTGTGCTTCCGACACGCGGTGACAAACAATTCGGATTCCACCGACAAAATGCTGGTGTCCAATAGTACTCCAGTGCGTTTGCCAATTGACCGCAACAGCATGGCGGGCGCGGCCGCGTTAGATGGACTGCTTGTGGTGAAAGATGCCTACAACATTCCAGCCACCGCCACGTACAAATTTAATCCCACATTTGACAACTTGACTGGATTTAAAACCCGCGCCGTTACTTCGGTGGCGCTGCGCAGTGGACAAAACGAATTGCTTGGCGTGCTGCAATTAATTAATCCACACGACGCTGAGACACGGGAACACACCGAGTTCTCCGAGGACGACCAAAAGCTGGCGGTGCATTTCGCCGGATTGGCTTCAATGGCCATCGAACGCTCCAGCATGACACGCACACTGGTGCTACGCATGATGCGTCTTGCGGAAATGCGTGATCCCAAAGAAACCGGCGCCCATGTAAGGCGAGTGTCACATGTGGCCACGCGCCTGTATGTTGCGTGGGCAAAACGCCGCGGTTTATCGCAGGAATTGATATACAAGCAACTGGATCACTTGCGTCTTGCCGCCATGCTTCATGACGTTGGCAAGGTTGGTATTGACGACGCCATATTGAAAAAGAATGGCAGGCTTGACCCCGATGAACGACGGAAGATGGAAACGCACGCACATATTGGTGCGGCTTCTCTGCAGGGACAAAAAATTTCTCTGGACGATGCCATACGCGATGTCACCCTGTACCACCATGCGCGCTGGGACGGAACTGGATACCCAAGTCACGAACAAATCGTGAAGACACTGGAGCAACTTGGCGAGGACACCTCTAATGTGCCCCAACCAAAGGGGGAAGGCATTCCTATAAACGCACGCCTTGTGGCTATTGCAGATGTATTTGACGCGCTCATGTCTAGGCGCGCTTATAAAGAAGCGTGGGCACCAGAACAAGTTCGCGAGGAAATTGCAAGGTGCGCCGGCACACACTTTGACCCGGAGTTGGTGGAGTTGTTCATATCTGACTTTGACGAATACAACAAGATTCACTCCGCACTTCAAGAGTGATGCGACGGCAACACGAACTGCGGCGCGCATGTCACACGTGAAAGCGGACAGTACTCCCAAGACGCGCCCCGTCAGAACGGCGTGATGACTTTTTCAAATGCCCTTGCATGGTGGAAAATATGCGCGCCGCTGCGAGGAGTCTCACAAAAATCGAGATGTGAAGCGAGACGGTTCTTTCGTTGAGAGCGCGCCCACGTTGCACTTGCCAAACCAGCGATACCGATTGCGCGCGAAGATGCGGTATGCGCCGTCGCGCAGACCGCGCGGCACAATGCGCAACACACAAAGCAACGGCCACGGAAATCGCAGCCCACGCGCAATGGCAAGAGCCGCATCAGAGCGCAAAAGCACTTTGCCTTCGCAAATGAGAATCAGTGAATCAAGTGGCGGCGGAGTTGACGGCAATGTTGACGGCGCATTTGCGACCAGCTCACGCGCACGCGCGGATTGATCGTTTTGCAACGAGTCAAATCCGGTGGATTGCAGCGCGCGCGCGGCCTGCTCGCTTTGTAGCGGGGCAAATTGAAAATGGGCCGCAGGATCATTCTGTATGACAAACCGGACAAACGTGTTGCACGCGTTGCACTGGCCGTCAAACAAAATAATGCGCGGTGGATTCATGTTTGGGTCGATGCTTGCGTGATACTGAATCGTATGCGGTGAATGAATACATACGCTTAAAATTGCGACGAATGCATTCGCTTTATTCAACAGGCGAACCGCGGCGCGTGATTGATACGCTAAGAGATATGCCGCAGACAACGCCCATCACACAACCGGTGATTCGCCCAATTGAACCGCGCGACCTTGCCAACGTGCGCGCAGAACTACAAAAGCATTGGCACTCCCATCAAATTTGGTCGCTGGGTTGTTGCCATCAGGCGGACGCGCTGCCAGGTTTTGTGGCCGAAGTCAATGGCGAGTTC
>CAJACJ010000571.1 GCA_903938205.1 uncultured bacterium | reverse complement strand
GAACTCGCCATTGACTTCGGCCACAAAACCTGGCAGCGCGTCCGCCTGATGGCAACAACCCAGCGACCAAATTTGATGGGAGTGCCAATGCTTTTGTAGTTCTGCGCGCACGTTGGCAAGGTCGCGCGGTTCAATTGGGCGGATCATCGGCGTGGTTTGCGACATGAGTCTTAGCGTATCAATCATGCGCAGTTTGCTTCTTTCCAAAGGCAATGTGTCCGCGGCACTTTTCATTGCACAATCAAAATAGCGATCAAATACGCATGTATTCATTCACCGCATACGATTCAGTTTCCCGTCCGCAGCCACCCAACCATGAATTCAACTCGCATTATTTTGTTCGATGGTCAGTGCAATGTGTGCAACACATTTGTGCAGTTTGTCGTTCGCCGCGATCCCGCGGGAAAGTTTCAATTTGCGCCGCTGCAAAGCGAGCAGGCCGCACGCGCGCTGCAAGCCGCCGCGTTCAAGCCCACGTTAAGCGAGCAGCCCTCAGGCGTGTGCGTGCCAACTTCAAGCATGCCACCAACTACGCCACAAACTTCATCACAAACTCCGCCACCAACTTCACCACTCACTCCGCCACAACTTGATTCAATCATGCTCATTTGCCAAGGCAAAGTGCTACTACGCTCCGACGCCGTACTTGCCATTGCGCGCGGATTGCGCTTTCCGTGGCCATTGCTCACCGTATTTTGTATTGTGCCGCGCCCCATCCGCGACGGCGCATACCGCATCTTCGCGCGCAATCGCTACCGCTGGTTTGGTCAGTGCATAATTGGCACGCACACTACGACATCAACTTCAAATATCAAATCGCGATTTCTGTAAACACCAACACTGCTGTAAGCAAAAGTCCCCACCTCAGAAAATTCAACTATTTCAGCGTGATATTTGTGAATGTCCCTTCGCAGCAACGCGCATGCTGAGCGACCAAGCAATGCCATTAGAAAAAATCATAAATTCGCTTTATCAGCGCGCGACTTGGGCACACTTTCAGCCTTCACATGTGATGTCAGTGCCGCGGCGACCTGCGCCATTTCCTCCATCCTTTTCACTTTCTCACGGAACGAAAGTTTGCCAAACGCCTCATGCTGCGATTGTCGAAGCCCTTGAAATGTTCCAAGCCGCCAATCTGGCGATTCGTGTTCAGTCATTTCATGCCTCCATGAATCTGGCGCAATTCAGCAATATCAGCCAAGTCCTGCGGCCGACCCGCGTCAGTTTTCATACGCAGTAAAGTTTCAAGCCGCACAATGCGTAGCGGCACGCCTGGGGCAACTTCAGTCACCATGGCAGCGCCGTACTCGGCATTGAAGTCAATCGGTTCAGTCACAAAGATGTCAATCGGTGTCTCGGGGTGCTGTTCGCTATGAAAGGGCAACACCACCATTGCTCGCTCGGAAATCCAACGTGCTCTCTGCGAAGGGTCAGCCATTTGCTGCGAGGTCACTGGAATACGTGGGTGATAGCCAAGCCCAGCGAGTGCGGCAAACGCGGCGTTGATGCAAGGCGCGTCAAGGCGAATGACAAGATCCAAATCTTGTGTCTGACGACCGTATCCATGAGCCACTACGGCTAGTCCGCCCACCACCAAAAAAGAAACTTCAGCGTTATTGAGCGCGCGGGCTATGGATTCAATGCTGCTCAGTTTCACTTGAGACCCTGCAATTCTTCGTGATTGCGAAGTTGAATTGACATGGAGTTCAGCATACGAGATCCAATCTGTACAAAGGCATCTTTTTATGGGCGCATGACGGCAACCGTGCTATCCTTTGACCTCAATTCAACCACAGGAGAGATCATCATGAGCACAGCTACCAAATGTCCATTCGCGGGCGGATCAACAATCAATATTCCAGCGCCACAAACCATTCAAGTGTG
>CAJACJ010000570.1 GCA_903938205.1 uncultured bacterium | reverse complement strand
TGGAACTGGCATTTTCAAATTCAAGTTGAATGAAATCGCACACGCGAATGTCAAATTCAAAATAAACGTCAAGTATTTATATCTAAACTCACTCTAGGCGCGTCGCTTGGCAATTTCAGTCACTCGATGGCGCAAATGCATCACATAATAAATTCCCGCCATACTTCTTACGTGTGCATTGATGTGTCCAAGGCGGTCACAAGTCCGAAAGTGTTTCTATTAAGGCAAGTCGATAGGATTTGTCTTCATGATTAATCGCCCAGCCAACAAATTATTAATCATTGGCTGGGACGCCGCGGACTGGATCATCATCGACCGACTGTTTGCGCAAGGAAAGTTGCCGAATCTGCGAAGACTGGTCGATGGCGGAGTGCGCGCCGATCTTTCAACTCTTGATCCCAAACTTTCACCGCTGCTTTGGTCGTCTATCGCCACCGGTAAGACGGCCGACAAACATGGCATCTTGAATTTTGTGGAGCCCAATCCCGCTGGTGATGGACTTCGCATTAGCGCAAGTACCACGCGTCGAACAAAGGCGCTCTGGAACATCATCACGCAGTCACATATGAAGGTCAATGCTGTCTCGTGGTACGCATCGCATCCCGCGGAAGCGATTGCGGGAGTGTGCGTCACGAATCTTTTTCAAGAGGGTGAACCCCCCGCGGCAGGCGCGCCATGGCCAATGCAAAGTGGCACGGTGCATCCGCAGTCATGGGAGGAAAAGTTGGCTCCTCAAAGAACCGCGGCGAAGGACATTTCCAAAGCGCAACTCTTGTCCATGATTCCGCGCCTGAATGAAATCAAGCCCAAGGACAATCATCCGCACACGCTCGCCAAACAACTGGCTCGAATGTCTTCCGTGCATAACGCGGCGGTGTCCATTTTAAAAAATTCTCCGCAGTGGGATTGCACAATGGTCTTCTACGAAACCATCGACACCATTGGCCATCACTTCATGCAGTTTCTACCTCCGCAAATGCCGCATGTTTCCAAAGATCAATTGCGCCTGTACGGCGATGTGATGTTGAAGGTGTATGAACATCACGATCACGCACTTGGAGAATTGTTGCAGCACGCTGGTCCCGACACCACGGTGTTGTTGCTTTCCGATCACGGTTTTCATTCTGGAGATCAGCGGCCTGTGATCACGCAGACAAATCCAGATGATCGTGCCGCGGTGGAATCAAGTTGGCACCGGTCGTTTGGCGTGCTTGTCATGTCGGGCGCCGGCATCAAGCGTGGCGAAAAAATTTCCGCGGCGACCTTGTTGGATATCACTCCAACCGCGCTCGCATTGCTGGGCTTGCCCGTGGGCGCAGACATGGACGGACGCGTGTTGGCAGAAGCGTTCGCGCAACCGTATGCGCTTCACATTATTGAAAGTTGGGACACAAAAGCGGGTGAAGCGGGCATGCATTCCGACGACCTGCGCAATAATCCATTTGAGTCGCAGGATGCGCTCAACCAACTGATTGACTTGGGATATATGCCGGCGCTTGGCGATGACATGAAGGCGCGGCTGGATCTTGTTCGCCGCGAAAGTGATTTCAATCTTGCCGTTGTATATATGTCCACCGGGCGCGCGCAATTGGCGGAGCCTTTGTTCGCCGAACTTTCGCGCCAGAAGCCCAATGAAAGTCGCTTCACGACTAATTTGGCGAACTGTCAATTCAGCGCGCGCAATTTTGCCGCATGTGCGCAGACTGTCACGGCATATCTTCTGAAGCATCCAACAAATGCGGAGGCAAGACTTCTGCTTGTTGGCGCGCTCGCCAATCTTGGAAAGACGGACGAAGCCAAAACAATGCTCGCACGGCTTGAAAGTGACGCCGGTGATCGACCCGAACTCGCCATGTCGCTTGGCGATATGCACGGAATTCTTGGTCAGTGGAATGACGCCGCGCGGCTCTATCGTCGGAGTGAAAAACATGATCCACAAAATCCAAGAGTTCAAGTTGCGCTGGCTCGAGTGTCTCTTGCCACCGCAAAGTGGGACGATGCGCTCGAGTTCAGTTTGAACGCTTTAGAGATTCAGCAGATCACTCCCGAAGCGCATCACGCTCTTGGAATTGCGCTCGCGTGGCTTGGCGATTATCCCCACGCCATTCAATCTTTTGACAATGCATTGCACTTGCAGTCCGGCTTGATCCAAGCGCACCAATTCATGGTGATCTTGAGCGAACTTGTTGGCAATCAAGCGAAAGCGCAGAAGCACAAGGATTCTGTGGAGCAACTTCTTGCAACTTTAAAAACAATTGATGGATCGATTCACCAGCCGCCAGCAGAATCTTGGGGACCGCAAGCGTGGGCAAAAAGTATTGGACGCACAACTGAGATGTGAGTTGCGTGAAGCGCGTTCAGGCAACGGCTCTGAAAAGTCGGCCATGAAAATATGGTTTCAAAAACCAATCACCAAAAAACCAGTCACAACTTATTACGGTACAGCGAGGGATCGACCGCTTTCACCATGGCAGATTCGTTCAGCGTGCCGCCAAGAAACGCGTTCATCGACATGGCTTGCTGCGCGGCATTGGCAATGAAGTCCGCGTGATCCAATTGCAACACTTTAAAATTCGCACGCGCGGCCAACCAGGCGTCGATCGCTTTCAGTTGACCTTCAAACAAAGCGATCAGCCGCTCTGGTGGCATCGCGGCGCCTTTGCGCCCACTTCGTTGAAGCATCACGGATTGTGATTGAACGACTTCTTTTAAATTTCGGCGCAGAAAGATGACGCGATATTCATGGTCGCTCGGCAATTCCATCAACAGCAAATGGATAATTTTCACCGCCTTGCCTGCGGCGTCATTCAGCCACGACTTGTCCGTTTTCAATTGTTTCACTCGCTCAAATTCCAAATATCCGTGTGGATTATCCGCGTCCGCAGTGCGAATGGCGTCGGTCATGACGGGCATTCCGCCGGCGTACAGCATTTGCATGGCCATGCTTGTTCCAGAGCGCGGTAGACCAGAAACAATGACAATTGGCGCGCGCGAATTCATTGAATAACCGAAGTCTAACGCTTCGCACTTCGTGGACACGCTTGACGACTGGTGTTGCAGCCAACCTCGCCTGCGCATGAAAATGGTGCAAGCCGTAGCGCCATGTCCAAATCCTCATCCGCAACACACACTCTTGCCATCGCCAAATTGGCCTTTGCGCGACCTAACCAAGCCTCTATTTCCCGCTTAGAAGTGGCGATTGCAGTGTCACACAGGCCAAGAACTTGGTTATTGGCCACAGAAGCCAGAAAGCACTCTATCTGCTGGGCAATTTGTAATTAATAACCAAAAATAAACTTACACAAAATTGAAAACTTTACAAAAAAAAATTGATTTTATAAATTATCAGAACACCATGTAATTTCATCGGATCCCTTCGATGTAATTCACTTCACTCCCTTTCATCCCTTTACCCCTTCTGGAGGATTTCTATGAGTATTTCACACCGTTTGAATAAGCACTTTGCGCTTGCCGCTGTTGCAACAGCCGCAGTTGCAGCAACGTCAAATGCCGCCGTCGTTTATAGTGGCCTCCTCAACTTCGCTTGCGCCGTCGACATCGATGGCACCTACATCAACGTCCAAACCAACACACTGACCAACGGTCCAGGCACTGGCGTTCCAGGATGGGACGTCAACCCCTACTCCTCCGGTGGCGGCATGAACTTCTTCAACTCGACCGG
>CAJACJ010000569.1 GCA_903938205.1 uncultured bacterium | reverse complement strand
GTGCTTGGCGCGTTGCTGCTCATGCATGTCCGCGGCAAGGCGCTGGATGTGTACGCGCAAATTGGTTTGGTCATGTTGGTTGGTTTGGCCGCCAAGAACGCAATTCTAATTGTTGAATTTGCCAAGAGCAGATATGAAGGTGGCGAAGGAATTATTGATGCTGCGGTGAACGCGTCGCATCAACGCTTGCGACCAATTCTTATGACCGCCATTGCGTTCATGCTTGGCGTGTTGCCGCTGACAATTGCCACGGGCGCGGGCGCCAACAGTCGCCAGTCCATTGGAACCACCGTGCTTGGCGGCATGCTGGGTTCAAGCACCATGGATCAATTGGTGGTGCCGGTTTTCTTTGTCATGATTCTAAGTTTGTCCGCGCGCTTTGGGGCCAAGCGTCCACCCGTGAAGCCAGCCAATGGCGAGGCCGCGGCCATGGGCGATCCAGCGCCAGAGTCGCCAACCAAACATGATTGATTGAAGTGGGTGAGATGGAGCCGCGCATGCATGCGGGGCTCCGCAATTTCACACAATACATCTTGCAACTCGATTGCATGAATGAGTGGCAGCACCACAAAATATTCTTGCAACGTGATTGAGTCAACGCGCAGTAATTTCACACAATGCATTTTGCAATGCGACCGCATCAACGCACCGCAATTAAATAGTGAAGCGTGACACTTCGTCCTTCAGGTCACCCACCGCGCCACGCAAATGACTGGTGGCGGTATTGAATTCAGTCAACGATTCCGCGGTGCGGTTAGCGCCTTCAGAAAGTCGAACCATGGCCTCGCGAATTTGATCGGCGCCTTGCGATTGCGCGGACATGCCTTGGGCCACTTCACCAAAGCGGCTGGTGATATTTTGTACCGCGGAAATAATTTCGCCAAGCTTCACGGAGACATCGCCAATCTCACGCACGCCAACGCGCACTTGCCCCGCAAAGTTCGCCATTTCCTTCACGCCCGCGCTCACGCTCACTTGCATCTCGCTCACCATGCGCTCAATATCCAGCGCGGCGGTTCCTGTCTGATCGGCAAGCCGCGAAATTTCACTGGCCACCACCAAGAAACCAAGACCGTGTTTGCCCGCTTTTTCGGCTTCAATAGAGGCATTTATGGAAAGCAGATTGGTTTGATCAGCCACCTTGGCCATGGTGCTTACCACCACATTGATTTTGGTAGCGCGCTCGTTGATGGTTGAAAGTTTTTCACCAAATGAAGCTGTGGTCTTTTCAAGCTGGCGCATGGTGGCTTCCATGTTGGTCAAGTTTGCACTGCTCTCTTGCGCCTTAGTTCCAGTGCTGGCCGCCATGGTATTCACGTCGTTCATGGTGCGCGATAGTTCCTGGCTGGTGGCGGAAATTTGTTTTACGGACGCCACGGCCTGGCTGGTGGACGATCCATATTGCGCCACCACTTGTTGCTGCTCCGCGCTGGTGTGTTGCATGGTGGTTGCAATATCAATCAGCGTGACCGATGAATTCTGAATGCGGCCAATGAGTCCGCGTAAGTCATTGCTCATGGTTTGAATGGCGTTCAGCAGGGCGCCGGTTTCGTCATCACTGGTCTCGCCAACATCCGCGCGCAAATCGCCCGCGGCAACTTGCTTAGCCACCCGCACGGCGGTACGGATTGGATTGGAAATACTGCGCGCAATAATCAGCGCCGTCACAATGACGCCAAGAATAATGGCCAGCGAAATTCCAATAATGAGATTGCGCTGAAAGTACATCAATGCAAACGCCTCGCTGGCGTCTTGTTTTACGTTCATGCCCCAGCGGTAACTGGGCAAGTAACACCATACGGCAATAACACTTTCGCCGCGGTAATCGGTGGAGTTGCCATAACCGCGGTTGCCGCTTGCCGCCTTTTGTGTGGCTGAACCCATGCCCGCGCCAATTGGAATTTTGAATTTGAATGCGGCGTCAAGATTGAATCGAAGCGGAATAGTCACAAGAACGTTTTCGCCAACCCGCTGTCCCGTGACAATTTCTCCGGTGTCGCCAAGGCCGCTTAAGTCTGAAAGCATTTTCCAAATTCGCTCTGGACCAATTCCCATGGCAAGCACGCCAATCACGCGTTCGTTGTCAAACACCGGGCTGGTTATAAACGCCAAGGGTTGCGCGTTTGTTCCGTAGGTTTCAAATCCAGAAAGTCCAGATTGCAGCAATGTGCGCGAGCGATCCCATCCAACGGCCAGTTCGGTTCCCGCCAAATTGCCCATAAGAATTGATTGAGTTGTGGAGAATGATGGATCAAGTGAAAACAAAATTCGACCTGCGTTGTCCAACAGCAATAGTTGCGAGTAGTCGAACGAGTTGGCGAAGTATTTTAGAAACGCCTCGGCGGCAAGCGGTGCGCGCATGGAATCAGCGGACGCGGCCTGTGGGTTCTTGGTGTCCGCAATTTGCAATGTGGCGGCCGTCAATTCACGCACCGCGTTAATGACCGCGGGCGCGCGCGAAAGAACGGTTCCGTCTTGCACGCGCTCTGTTGCGTAGGCCTC
>CAJACJ010000568.1 GCA_903938205.1 uncultured bacterium | reverse complement strand
CATTTCCCTACAACGGAACAACCACCACATTTGACGCGCTCTGGATGGGCGTACCCATGGTGGTGCTCAGTGGCTGCAACCATGTCAGCCGCGTGGGCGTGAGCCAAATGAGCAATCTAGGTTTGCCGGAGTTGATCGCGCGCGACACCAACGACTATGTGAATATTGCCGTGAATCTTGCCAATGATGTGCCGCAACTTACGGCGCTGCGCGCGGGCCTGCGTGAACGTTTGAAAAATTCACCGCTGATGAACGTGCCGCGATTCACCAAAAATCTTGAAGAGGCGTATCAAGCCATGTGGAAAACATATCTAGGCGCGCAAGCAACATGATCACGCTGCCTTTACTGAGCAACCAGCCATCGCGGCGGGTTCCAATTTCAGAGGCCATGCAGGTGGCGCAGCAACTACAAGCGCAAGGCGACATTGCGGGCGCTGAAAAAATTTACAAGTTGATCTTGGAGGCTGAGCCCAATCATGGGGATGGAATTTTCTATCTGGGCATGATTCTATTTCAAGGCAAAAAATTTGACGAGGCGTTCACGCTGTTGAAGCGCGCCGTGAAAGTTCATCCGAACGTTTTTGAATTTCACTACAACCTTGGGCTCATCTACGAATCAAACGGACACTTTGCGCAGGCGTTGGAGTGCTATCGCAGGGTGGTGGAGCTGGAACCAAGCGGCAACGCGCATTCCAATCTTGCAAAAAATCTTACGGATAGCGGACAACTGACAGAGGCAATTGAATTTGCGCGCGTGGCCGTTCAACGACTGCCGCACGCCCAGCGCGCGATTGCCCACAATAATTTAGGAGCCGCTCTAACACTTCGCGGCGAACTTGCTCAAGGCCTTGAGAACTACAAATTTGCGATTGCCATTGATGTTGAAAATGCATCAATGCACAGCAATTATTTACTGGCGTGCAATTACGTGGCGAACCCGGACTTGACTCTTTTGTTTCAAGAGCACAAAAAATTTGGCGAAAAATTTGAAAGCTTTATTCCTAAGTTGTATGAGAATCCATTGGCCGCGCAAGCCAAGAAAGTTCAACGCGCGCGCGTTGATCACAAAGTGCGCATTGGATACGTGTCGCCCGATTTCTACGGCCACGCCGTGGGGCAATTCATAGAACCCATTTTGGCCACGCATGACAAAAACAAATTTGACGTGTTTTGCTATAGCGACAATTTCCACACGGATGACAGCACCGCGCGCATGAAGGCGTTGGTTTCCAATTGGCGCCAAGTGAACGAAATGAATGACGAGGATCTAGCGCGCATGATCCACGCGGACGGCATTGACATTCTTGTGGACCTTGCGGGACACACTGCGCGCAACAGAATGGGGGTGTTCATTCGTAAACCCGCGCCAATTCAAGTGACTTGGATTGGATATCCAAACACCACTGGGTTGTCGACCATGGATTACAGAATCACGGACTCACTTGCCGACCCCGTTGGCGCGGCAGATGCGATGCACACTGAAAAGTTGCTGCGTTTGCCAGAATGTTTTTCCTGTTTTCAAGCGCCCAGACAAAGCCCGGACGTTAGACCACTTCCCGCGCTTGCCAATGGCTTCATAACGATTGGTTCGTTCAACAACTTTGCCAAGATCACGCCGCACGTCATGCGCGTGTGGATTGACATTATGAATCGCGTGCCAGGATCTCGTTTGCTTCTGAAGAACCGTAGCTTGGATAACCCGCGCTTGAAGCAATTGATTCTGGATGAACTATGCAAGCACGGCGCGGATGCAAAGCGTGTTGACTTGCGTAGCCCAGACGTTTCGCCAATGGACCATTTGAATGGCTACAACCT
>CAJACJ010000567.1 GCA_903938205.1 uncultured bacterium | reverse complement strand
TGCTTGAGCAAGAATTTATTACCGCCGATCGCGTGGCGCTTGCGCAAAGCGACATGGAAGCCGCCAAGGCCGCGGTTGCGGCGGCCAACGCGGGCGTAGCTAGCGCGGAGGCTTCGCTTGTTGCGGCAAAAACTTCCGTGACCAGCGCGAAGTCGGAGGAAAATAAAGCGCGCAACGCGCTGGCTCAAGTTGGTGATGTGAATGTGCGCGTGGCCGCGGCGCGCGTTGAAGTGGACGACGCAAAATTGAACTTGTACTACTGCGAAGTGCGCGCATCGGTTGAGGGCTGGGTGACAAACCTAAATACAAATGTTGGCGCGTTTGTAAAAGTGGGCGACACGTTGTTCTCCATTGTTCAGAACACGGAATGGTGGGTCATGGCCAATTTTCTGGAGACAGAGATTGAGCAAATCCGCGTGGGCCAAGAAGTGGCTGTCTATATATATGCCTATCCCGGGCACCGCTTTAAGGGAACCGTGCAAGGTATTGGATGGGCGCTTTTTCAAGCCAACGGCGCAACGCAGCAATCACTGCCCGATGTGAAACCAACTTTGAATTGGGTGCGACTTGCGCAGCGATTTCCCGTGCGCATTACGTTGGCGCCTTTCGATGAACAATATCCATATCGCATGGGCGCAACGGTGACGGCCATTGTGAAAACCGAAGGACGCAATCCAATTTTGCAACAACTTGGATTGATGGGTTCGCCATTCAAGGCTGCGTCAGACACTTTTCCAGAGTCGGGTTCGGGGCCTACGAATCCGTCAACTGCTGCGCCTAATTCATCCGAAGCGCCAAAGTCGAAGCCTTGATTTTAAATTGCATGCAACGCGTTGGACGCGGGCGCAAAGTGTTACAAAGCGAAAACTTTTATGGTGAACAAGCGCGTAGTGCGTTCATCACGCGCGCAAATTAAGTTGCGTTGCTCAAGAATAAATAAATTAACGCGCGCCCGTAACGCTGCCTGGACCTGAGCCAGATGCGTAAATTAAATCCGCACTGCTGCACAACAAGTCGGATCGGGTTTCAATGCGCAGTGATCGCGCTTGAAATAAATCTTGCTCCGACTCCAGCAATTCGGGCAGCGTACTGAGGCCAAGTTCATACGCGCGCTTGACCGCATCAAATGTGTCAATGGCGGAAACCAACAGCGCCTTGGCCGCGTCATACTGCGCGCGATCACTTTGCAATGTGTAATACGCTCGCCACACTTCATCGGCGGCATTCAAGCGCGACTGCGCAAGACGCGCCGCGGACGCCGCACGATTGGCGCCGGCTTCAAACAGCGCCGCGTCGCGCGCGCCGTTGTCGTACAGCAACCACTTGCCGCCAAGAAAAATTTGCCCATCAAATCCCCAGCCATTGCCTTGAATGTCAAAGCCCGTGACTTCATAGTTGTACAAGCTGTAGCCAGCCGTTCCGCGCGTCACCACTTCGGGTAAATATTCGGCTTGCGCACGGCGCACTTCAGCTTCACGCGCGCGCAAATCAAGAACCGCGGACGCAAGATCGGGGCGACTGGCCAGCGCCTGATCAATGATGCCGTCAATGCCCATGGTCAACATGGGCGGCAAATCGCTTTCCGCGGCCATGTCGATTGGAATTGCAACTGTTGCGGGAAAACCAGTGCGCGTACGCAGATCGCCTTCGGCCACAAACACATCAGCGCGGCGCTTCTCTAGTTTGTACAACGTTTGCGCGAAAGCTTGGCGCGCAATCAACGTGTCGGGGCGCGTGGCAAGGCCAAGTTTTAATTTTGCTTCGGTGGCTTTCAACACGCTGCGCGCGGCCATGACATCTTGCTCCGCCGCGGTGCGCAAACCAAGTGCGGACTCCAATTTAAAATACGCACGCTGCACTTCAACCACAACGCGTTGAATGGTGCGATCATGCGACATGTTTGCGGCCGCAAGTTCGGCGCGCGCGCGATCGGTGTCGGCGTCGCGGCGGCCAAAGTCAAGAAGCAGCCATGACGCATACACCTGCGGCGTGAAACGAAACTCGCGGTCGGGCGGCGCGTTGCTGCCGTATCCAAACGCCAGACCGGGCACTTCAAAATAATCGCCGCCAGCTTCAACGCCAATGTTGGGGCCGTATGCCGCAAGCGCTTTTTGCTCACGCGCTGCGGCGGCGCGCGCACGCTGCCACGATTCACGCGTGGCGGGATTGGCTTCAAGCGCGGTGGCCGCAAGTTCCGCAAGACCCCACACACGTTCAACACCAAAACCGGTTTGTTGCGTAGGCGCGCCTTCCGTGCCGGGAGCGGCGATAGCGTTCGGCGTTCCATCTGTTGCATCTTTATTTTGCGTAGCCGCGCTCTTGTCCGCCACAAGAATGTTGTCGTCACCGTCCGCGCGCGTGGCTGGCGCTTTGCCCGTGCTTGCAATGGGGGAAAATTGTGCGTCCAGCGATTTATTTTTCTGCTCGGTCATTGCAACCTGTTGCTGCACGGCGCTCTCAATGCCGCGTTCAATAGCCCTGGCCTGCTCTTGATCCGATTGCTTTCCAAGTTTGCTAAGACGCGCCACCATTGAATTAGGCGAGTCGCTTGCGGGCAGCGCATTTGATGTGGTACCTGGACCTTGCGCAACTTGCGTGTCAATTTTTTTCTCTATGCCGGCAAGTTCGTCTTCCCACAAATTGGAGCGCGGCGCGCAAGACGCAATCACGCCCGACGCGATGAACATGAAAGCAAATTTTCCAAATTGAGCTTGCATGGTTCAATCTTAACGGCGAGCGTGGATGTGGGCAATAAGTGAACGCATGCCCCAACAATAAAAAATGGCGCACCGCTTTCGCGCTTATTTTTCAGGGTATTCAGTGTGAAATTTTATATTCGATGATTGGAGAGCGCCATGGAATTGCACATGCGCAACAACATGCGCGCGCCAACATTTGCG
>CAJACJ010000566.1 GCA_903938205.1 uncultured bacterium | reverse complement strand
GTACAAAATACACTACCAATGTCAACAGCCTCACAAAACATTTCCGCCGCTATTCTTGTCCGCATGAAATCTTTCAATCAATCAATCATCGGTCTTGTCGTTGCCACCAGTCTGTGCGCACAAGTCTTCGCTCAAGCCGCAGCTCCAACCAAGCCCGCATCGGGCGTGGCGGTTGGGACTCACGTTGAAATCACAAATGATGGCACCGCGGGTGGCGAAGCCAGCAAGACCAAGAAAGTCATGGTGTTCAAGGACGCCTCGGGCACGCCAGCTGCCAAGGCCGACGCCAATCTCGCCGACACCATCGATCCAAAAGCGAAAGCCATTTATGACGCATCGGTTGCCGCCGCGAAAAAAGTGACCAGCTTTGACGGTGTCACGCAAATGAAAATGGAAATTCCACAAGGCGAGCAATTACCCCCGGGCTTTGGCGAACCCGCGCGCTTTGTGATGGTGTTTGATGACAAGGACGGCAACGGCGTGGCAGGATTTCGTTTGGAAAACCTAAAGGATGGAAAGCCCACGCGCGTCATCACCAACAAAGAGGACAGCACCGCTGTCACTGATCTTTCCGCGAAAACTTTTCTTGATCTTGGCAAAAACATGAACCCAGTCATGGAGGATGTCATTCAACATTTCCCGCGCTGGATCATGGAGCAAAAAATGGGCGGCGAGGAAGAGGACGCGCCCAAGCCTGTGTCGTTCACACTTGAACCAGAAGAAACTGTAGATGGAACTCCATGCGATGTGGTGCGTGTTGTGCGACAAATGACGCTTGAACCGCAGCCAGATGGCGATGCGGAAGAAGGCGAAAAGTTGGTTTCAAAAACCGTGCGCTTCACGGAAATCATCGCGTTCGCGCGCTCTGACAACATGCCACGACGCCTGACTGAATCAAACAATATGGCTGAAATGGGCGGTCCACCGCCAAGCACAACTACATATTCAAACGTGAAAATAAATTCCACGATTGATCCAGTTGTCTTCACGCAGAAAATGCCTGAAGGTTTCACCAAGGCCGTCGCGCCGAAAGAAGAAGAGGACGAAGGTGCGCAGAGAGCGCCCGCGCTCGCGTTCAAAACTGGCGACAAAGCGCCCGACTTTAAATTGGCCAGCCTTACTGGTCCTGAAGTCACGCTTGATTCGCTCAAGGGAAAAGTTGTGTTGCTTGATTTCTGGGCGACATGGTGCGGCCCATGCAAGCAAATCATGCCGTCTATTCAAGCCATCAGCGAAGAATTTAAGGACAAGAATGTTGCGGTGTTTGGCGTGAACACGTGGGAAAAGAAAGACGGCGCCGCCAAGGCGTACATGGAGTCCAAGAAATACACCTACGGATGTTTATTGGCTGGCGAGAGTTTGGCCAAGACATACGGCATCACCGGTATTCCAACGCTCATCCTTATTAATAAAGATGGAACCATTGCGTTTGCCGAAATGGGCGCGGGTGGCGACACAAAGAAAATGCTTCAAGAGGCAATCACCGCAGCGTTGGCGAAGTAAGTGTCCACGCCTGAATATTCCATCATCGTTCCTGCGTGGAATGAAGAGGCTGTGTTGCCGCAAACACTTGCGCAGTTGCGCGCCGCAGCTGACGGCGTGGGCCGCGCCTATGAACTGATTGTGGTTGATGACGACAGCAGTGATCGCACGGCGGAAGTTTCACGCGCGGCCGGCGCACGCGTGGTGCAGGTGAAGAAGCGGCAGATTGCCGCGGTGCGCAATGCCGGCGCGCAAGCGTGTAGCGCTCCCTACATTATTTTCTGCGACGCGGATACTTATGTTCCTGAGACCGTCATTCGCAACGCGCTTCTTGAAATGGATGAGGGCGCCGTAGGCGGCGGCGCGCGTGTGGCGTTTGACAGCCGCGGATCGCTGCTAGCGGAAGTGTTCT
>CAJACJ010000565.1 GCA_903938205.1 uncultured bacterium | reverse complement strand
GGCGACGCGGCGCAAATTGAGATTGTCCGCGCGGAAAGCGGATTGGGTAGCCGGATTGAAAATATCATCATCTCTGATAATCGCCTGCGTTTGCGCCAGCGCGACTTGAAGCGCTTGATCAATGATCCAGACTTGAACATGGACTCGCTGACCTATGTCATTACAACCACCCAACCGCGGCCGCTGGGGTTGAAATTTGATCCAGAGAAGCTGGCGCAACAAGCGGTGGAAAACCGCATGGAAATGCTGGAATTGGAATTGCAACTGGCCATTGACGCCACCAATGTGGATCTGGCGCGCAACGCGGCGTTGCCCTTGTTCACGGTGGATTATCAATACAACGTGCAAGGTACTTCGGATGATTTTTCCAAGAGTTGGAGCTTGGGACAAGACGATGGCTCCACATTTAGCGCCAACGCCAGAATTCCGCTGGGAAACGAGTTTGCCAAAAATAAAATTCAACAAGCCGTGTTGAATCGCTTGCAACGCATGGCCACGCGTGATTTGCGCCGACAAACTATTCGTCAAGAGTTGTTCAATGCCATGGATAACTTGCAAAATGCATGGCGGCGCATTCTTGCGGCGCGTTTGGAAACCGCGCTTGCGGGCAGAACCTATGAGGCCGAGAAGCGCCAGTTTGATTTGGGCATTCGCACCAGCACGGATGTGCTTGACGCCGCGAGCCGTTTGGGCGACGCGCAAAGCCGTGAAGTGACGGCGTTGGCTGGTTGGCAGATCACGCTGGTTGATTTGGCCTTTGCCACGGGCACGCAGCTTGGTCAGGCGCAAATTAATTGGACCTCTGAATTGATTGTGCCAAGCGCGCAAGACGCCACCAAGGGTTGGGGCGGTTGGGGTATCAACAACGGCGACATTGTTGGCAATCAGCCTGACACTACAAGTGGTAGCGCGCTTAAGAACACGGATGTGGCGCCGTTTGAAATGCCTGAACTTGGTCCAGTGGTGGAGCCTATTTCTGGAATTAAATCGCCGCTGCCAAATGTCATGCCTACTGCAGATCCAGCCATGATGTCGCCAAGCAGCGCACAGCCAAGCAGCACACAGCCAAGCGGCGCACCAACGAGCACAAAGACAGCGCCCGACGCGCCAGCGCCAAATCCAGATGTCGCACCAACGCCGCCTGCTTCACCATTGCAGCCAACAACGCAGCCAACTTTGTAGTCGACTTGTCAAAAGAAAAATCTTCGTCAAATGATGGCGAGAAGTTACGGCGAGAAGTGCCACTTGGCATCCGTCGCTTGATCGGCCCAGCGGCGCATGTCGCGCAACTCTTCAATAGGGACCAACTCGGTCGCGCCGTTGACCGTTCCCACGCTTGCCGCGCCTTGCCATCGCGCGCTGACATTGCCGCAACTTTGCGCAACATCCGGGTCGTACGCGGACCACTGCGGCCCGATCCAGTTTGGACTTTCAACGCGGAAATATCCTTCGCGACAGACATCGGTTGCTCCAGCGGATTGGTTGGTTCGACTTGATGCGAACACAATCAAACGCTCCGTGTGGCGAATGGTGGAGAGTCGAGAAACATAAAAGTTGGCGAATGGATTTCGCTGGCCTTTGATTTCAGCGGGAAGAAATCCGTAGCGTTCTTGATCGCCGCCAACCCACATGCCGTTCATTCCAAATGATTGATACAAACTTGAGAAGTACAAATATTTTCCCAAATCATTTCCCGAAGCCAACTGAACTGGATCATCTCCATCCTGCATGGTGAGCGCGCGAAAGTCATGGCCCAAATACGGGGCAAGTCGCCATGGCCAACGACACACCACCGCGCGTTGGCTGCCGTAGACATCAGTGGGAATGGGTTTGCCGTCCTCGTAAAAAGCGGGAAGCACATCAAGCGGGGGGTTGCCGTAGAAGGCGGGAATAAGCGCGCCCTTCTGATCGGTTGCATATTGATTCCACGCTGTCAAAGTGCTGCGAAGAGCGTTCAGTTCCTTGAATTGCGCAGCGCGGTTGCGTACGCCAGAAAGTGAAGGCAGCACAACGGCGGTCAACAGGGCGATAATGGCTATGACCACCAACAATTCAACCAGCGTGAAAGCCTTGCGCTGTAGAGATACATATTTTGCACCCTTGAAAGAGGCGAAATATGGACGTGTGTGGTCCCATTTTCGCATTGTCTTGCAAATTAAATTATGTTTGTGTGGAAAAAACAAGGTGAGAGAGTATAAGGTAGTTATTCAATGCGTCGCAGACATTCGCTTCTTATTTCCGCCTTTTTGTCTTGTATTGCCGCGCCCGCGCTGGCGGACGTGATCGATATTCAATTGAACCAACCGTCGCTTGATCGATGGATGTATCCGTTCAACAGCACGCCGGGAACACGCTCTGTTTTGACCACATTTGGAAGCGACCGTGACAATCAAACGCAATTTGATTCCCGCGACGGGCAAATTCTTTTGGCGTTTGATACTGGCGCGATTGCTCCAATTGAAAGTGGTCCCTACGAAATCGTGGAGGCGGAGGTTTCTATTTCATTCGCCAATGATTTGGTGGTGGCATACGACCCAACATCTGATCCATGGCAAATGTTTTTGCCCGCGGGCGATGCGCGGCGCGTCAATGACCCCGATGCGGGGCAGCCCATAGAACTTGCGGGGGTTGGATTTCGTGGCGGGTTCACCGCTGCAACATTCAAGGAAAATTCCCCCTACGCCGCGAGTGGCTTAAGTTACCTGTCGCCTGGCGTTCGCAACGCGTTCGCCGCATGCTTTGACGAAGCAAATAATTTTGTAGATATTTCAAATCATCCGCGCGCTGGATTTCAACCCAATGTGTTCGCGGTCGGAAAAGTGGTGGGACTTGCCGCGGGGCAACTTATTCCACTAGACAGCGTGATGACATTTCAAGTGAATGTGGCGGACGCAAATATTCAAAATTATTTACAGCAGGGTGTGAATGCGGGGCGCACTTTTTTCTCTGTTAGTAGTTTGACCTTTGTCGCGCAACAGTCCGGCAACTACCCGGCGTTCTATGCCAAGGAAAATGCGTATGTGCAATTTGGTTTGGCGGAGGCGGCGCACTTGCGAATGAAAGTTCGGCCCTTGCTGACATGCGTCTCAGAGGATTTGGATTGCTCCGGCTTGGTCGATTCGGGCGACGTGAGTTTGGTGCTTCTGGATATTGGTCCATGCGCGGGTTGCGTAACGGATTTGGACCACAATGACGTGGTGGATTCCGCCGATGTTTCATTGGTTCTTTTGAGTTACTCAAGTTGAGCTTGCGGCACAACAAGGACAGAAACCATGTCGGGAACCCGGGGAACAATTGAATTCACATTGAAGCCGAACTCAAACGATAGTTCAAACTAAAGCGAGTTCGGCAACTTGGATTTGCTGACGCATCCAAGAGCGCAATCGATTTTCAGCGGCAAGCACGGAAGCAGCATCGCGATGAAGCACCGCGGCGGTTTCATGACGCGACAAATCATCGGCCCAGCGAAGTTGTAAAACTTGTCTATCAAATGGGGCAAGAGAACCAATCGCCATTTTCAGAGTCTTGTACTTATGCTCTGCGGCGTCAGGACCAGCGAAGCCTTCCTTGGCCTCATAGTTCATTCATATATTGTGACCACACTTACATTTTGGTGCAAGGGGTGAAAACAATTTTCTTGAATATTTTTTACGCGGCGAGCGCTGGATCACGATCGATCATTTCAACAAACGTGTTGGCGATCTTTGGATCAAATTGTCCACCAGCGCATTCATGAATTTCTTGCAAGGCGGATTGAATGCTCATGCTGATGCGGTAGGGACGGTTGCGACGCATGGCGTCAAAGCTGTCCACCACCGACATGATTCGCGCCAACACCGGAATCTCTTCGCCTGAAATTCCATGGGGATAGCCGGCGCCGTCCCAGCGTTCGTGATGCCATAGAACCGCGGGTACGGTGCGCTCCAGCCCACCAAGTCCCGACACAATTTGTTTCCCCATCTCGGGATGCATATTCACCAAGGTGCGCTCATCCTGGGTCAAAGCACCGCGTTTGAGCAGGATTTCCGATGGAATTCCCATCTTTCCAACATCATGCAGAAGCCCGGCCACGCGCGCCGTTTCCTGTTCCGTCGAAGAAAGGTGGCACGCGTGGGCCAGACGACTGGCAAGATTTGCAGTGCGTTCACTGTGGCCGCGAATGGATTGATCAGCGGTTTCAACAGCGCGCAGTAACGCCTCTACGGTTGGAACGGCGGAAGCAATTCGAAGCGCCGCTGGACGCACCAGTGACACCATGGCGCACAAGCGTGGAATTTCTTGGCGAGTAATTGCGGGTTCACGTTGCAACAAGTCGCGCGTTAATTCAAAGTCGGCATTGGCGGATTGGCATAGAGCATTTAAGGAACCATTTGAGCCAATGGCGTCTTTGGTGATTGCAACAACAAGTCCTCGTGACACACCATCTGATCGCATTTTTTGTCCCGCTGGCAGAACCCAACAGCCAGGAATGGCTTCTACCGCAAGCGCGCAACCATTCGCTTGCCACTGAGTGACCACTTGATCAACAGAGCGGCGTATCCAAGAACTATTGGCGACCAATCGAGTGAGCCATTCATCGGCGTTTGAAAATCGCAAGCAGCTTGGTTCGGATTGGCCCCAAATTAAACTGGCTTTGCGCAAGCGTGCGGCAAGACGCTCAAAGCGTTCGCAAGGGCGCGCATGAGCGGATGATTTTTCAGAGTGTGAAGCGGTTGCGAATGAATTTGCATTGTGTGATTGAAGTTTCATAACGTCCTCTCTAAAGTTGTGTGTCGTAAGTGGCTTGCACAGCGAAGCCATGACACAGTCGGCCATTGAAAGGAGTCACTGAAGTTGTTTAGGAGAATTTTTCCCCAATTTGTCCGTGGTGCCCGCATAGATGGAACTGAGGGGGGGCAAACCCACTTTTACAATTTAAAACAAGCAATTTGGTGGCGGTTACTATTGAAATCAGGGTTATTTCCATGTTCAAGATTCATCCATTTGCAGCATTTCGACCCATTGCCGCCAAGAGCGCTGAAATTTCTTGCGAGCCAGGAATGCGTTTGACGCTGAAAGATGCCGCGCAAAAAGTGGAGGCATTTCCAAACTCGTGG
>CAJACJ010000564.1 GCA_903938205.1 uncultured bacterium | reverse complement strand
GCCAAAGAAATCCAACTTCATGCGGCGAATTTCAAAGCCATTGGAGCTTTTGTTATAAGTGTTCGCAGGTGGTGCGTTGGCGGTATTGCGATTCACACCCGCGCCCGGATTTGCATTCAGAATGCTGTAGTCACGGCTACTTAGAAAATTTGCTGCGTAACGAATTTGCAATTGCCCGCTCAGGTTCAATCTAAAATTGCCATCTGGGCTGGCGATAAAAAATCCGCGATCACCAAAGCCGGCGGTCGGAACCGCGGGCGTTAACGAACTGCGCGCATCGGCGTCCTTGAGAACATCCTCCACAACATTGCGAACCTCTTTGGCGCGTTCTTCAGAAAGCCACTTGCCATTTTGTTGCACTTGCAAATCCGCAACGCTGCCTTCAAGCGATTTGTTCTGCTTGCGCATGGCTTCCATGTCCTGCGCAAGCGCGGCGTTCTGCTTTCGCAACGCCTCCATCTCGCGCAGAATTTGGCTGTTTGCCGCCGCATTCGCGCCGTCTGCACTTGTTGATTGCGCGGACGAATTGATAGTGGTTGCGCCATCACCACTTGTTGATTGCGCGGCGGTTGTACTGGTGCTCCCCGTTGCCTGTGACAGCAAGCCAGCCATCAACAAAGATGCTAATTGCGCCAGTGCCATGATGTCATCGTAACTGACTTATTTAACGGCGGGAGCAACGACCCATTTGATCTTGTTGTTTGCAAGATTGATCACGCCGCATCCAATCGCAACTTTGCCTTCGCCCACAAGCGTGCGAATTTTCTCGCTGCGGCTCATGAGTTCATTCATGCCCAGACGAACGTTCTCTTCAATGCACTTTTCCAACAACTGATCTGGTGTGCAGCCAGCGCAATTTTTTGTACCCATTTGAACCGCTGGTCGAATCTTTCCAAGCAATTGTGGAAGCGCGCCGCCAACTCCATAGTCACCCATGGTTGCGCTTACTGCGCCGCATTGTTCATGTCCAAGCACAAGCAGCAACGGCGTGTTGAGATATTTCACCGCATACTCAAGCGATGCGATGGCGTCATCGCCAACCACATTGCCCGCAACGCGCACCGAGAAAATGTCGCTGGCCATTGAGGCAGAGTCAGATTCAACCACCGTATCCATTGGAACGCGCGAGTCGGCGCAACTCAGAATGGCAACGTATGGAGCTTGACCAGCGAGTTTGGTGTCACGCGCCGCTGGATTTTTTGCAAAGTACGCCTCTTTGGTGGCCACTCCGTCACTGTTCTTTAAATTGAAATACGCAATCGCGGCCATTGGCGAAGTGTTGGCGCTGGCGCGAGTAGGTTGCGCTTGATCAGATTTCTGCGCGGCAATAACCGCCGCTGCGTTTAGACCAAGTAAGCCCGCAATGATGAAAGTAATTTGACTCTTGTGGATATTTTTCATGAATGCACCCTTAAAAAAATTGTGTTGATGTTTGTAGTAACAAATAAGAACGAACAAAGTACATGATTTCTTTATGGTTGCAAGCCCAATATTTATTATGAAATAGGCAGGATGAGACAGAATTCATAAGATAGATTTCATGCAGTTGCTGACCGACATTTTCGCGCACAACGTTGCACTTCATCCAGATGTGGTTGCGATTGATGTTCCACCTGGCCGGGAGCGCGCGCACAGGCAACTCACCACGTATGCGCAACTTGATCGCGCAGCCGCCGAAGTGGCGCGAGCGGTTGGTGAGCACTTGGCGAAATATTCTGGTCACTCGCATGAAAACGAATCCATTGTCGCCGTGCTTCTGCCGCGCGAAACCGCCAGCTTGTACGCGTCGCAACTTGGCGTGTCGCGCGCCGGCGCGGCGTTCACGTGCCTAGACCCGCTCTTTCCAAATGACCACATTCGCGCTGTGCTTGTGGACGCGGACGCGCGCGTCATTTTGACCGATGCCGCAGGCGCGGCGCGACTGGCCGCGGCGGATCTTGTGGGTGATCGATTTGTGATTGATGTCGCGGCGCTGACAGACGCGGCGCGCTCACACGCCAACACGCCAACGCCTTCCACAACACAGCAAACAACTTCCACAATTACGCCGCTCAAAGAATTCACAACCACCACGCAACCAAAATCCGCATCTCCTTTGCAAACAACGTTTGCGTTTATGTCGCCACCAGTTTCCGAAATTGCACCGCAAACATCTTCCGCAATTACTCCCCCGCCAACTTCAACATTCACGCCGCCAACAATTCACCCGCGCTCCTTGGCGTATGTCATTTACACATCTGGAACAACTGGCAAGCCCAAGGGCGTCATGATTGAACATCACAGCGTTGCCAACTTGGTCAACGCCGACAAGGCGCGCTACGGCCTTGACCACACCGACCGCGTTGCGCAATTTTCTTCGCCCGCCTACGACTCGTCCATTGAAGAAACCTGGCTCGCATTTGCCGTTGGCGCCACGCTTGTCTTGCTTGATGATGAAACCGTGCGACTTGGCCCCGATTTAATTCCGTGGCTGAACCACGAACGCATTAGCGTGTTCTGTCCGCCGCCAACTTTGTTGCGCACAACCGGCTGTGAAAATCCGCGCCAAGCATTGCCCAACGTGAAATTGGTATTTGTGGGCGGCGAAGCTTTGCCGCAGGATTTATCTGATTTATGGAGCGACGGTCGCTGGTTGGAAAATGGTTACGGCCCCACCGAATGCACCGTGACCGTGGTGCGCACGCGCATGTACAGCGGCCTTGCGGTCACCATTGGCCAGCCCATCATTGGTCACACCGCGCACATTCTGGACGAGTCGCTGCAACAAGTTCCAACTGGCGTGGAGGGCGAACTCTGCATCAGCGGCGTTGGCGTGGCGCGCGGCTATCGCAATCGTCCAGAGGTGACGGCGGAAAAATTTGTCGATCATCCAGAACTTGGCCGCATTTATCGCACGGGGGATTTGGCGCGCCTTGCCGCGTGCGGCAACTTTGAATTTCTTGGTCGCATTGATGGCCAAGTGAAATTGCGCGGCTACCGCGTGGAACTTGCGGCCATTGATTCACTGCTTGGTCAATGCAGTGGTGTGCTTGAAGCCGCGTGCCGCGTGCAGGGAAATGAAGGCGCGCACATTATTGTTGCGCATATTGTCCCCAGCGACACAAACGCTCCGCCGCACTTTGACGCGTTGCGCGACGCGCTGACCAAGGCGCTTCCTTCGTACATGGTGCCAAGCAAGTTTGTGTTGATTGACCGCGTGCCGCGCACCATTGGCGGAAAGATTGCGCGCGCAAAACTTCCAGAGGTGGACGCCGGCGTTGCGCTTCAAGCGCGCGACACGCCAGCCATTGCGCCAAGCAACGAGCATGAACACATTATTCTGAACGCCTTCGCGCGCGCGCTAAAACGCACGGATGAACTTTCTATTGATGATGATTTCTTTATCACGCTCGGCGGCGATTCGTTAAGCGCGGTTGGCGCGCTGTGCACTTTGCGCACGCACCCACCCACCGCTCGACTGACTGTGCGCGACCTGTATATGTTTCGCACAACGCAGCGACTTGCGCAACGCGCGCAAGAATTGCAATTGAAATTTGCCGCAAGCAAAGGCCGCGCTGCAACGCACACCGACAATCACGCTGAACACGAAAGCACAGGCGCAACTGAAAGCTTCAACTCAAACGCGCTTAACGGCGCAACTCACATCACCGACGCAAACACACACGCCCAGGCAACAAACTCCACTGCCACCGAACACTTCCCCGCTCCGCGCGAACGCATTGGCGAACGCGCAGCAAACCCTCTACTTGCCGCGCTCGCGCAATCACTTGGACTCATCGCAAGCCTTATCACCACCGGCGCCGCCGCATACGCACTGGTGTTCCTAGCCCTGCCCGCCCTAGCAAACACACTGGGCATAAAAGTCCTCATCGCACTTTCGCCAGTGCTCATTGCCATCGCGCTGGTCATCTACGGCACGTTCACCATTGCGCTTGCCGTGCTTGCCAAGCGCGTGTTGCTTGGCCGCGTGCGCGCAACAACCATGCCAGTGTTCAGCGCGCGCTACTTGCGCTTCTGGAGCGTGCAACAAATCGCGCGCACAATTCCGTGGGGCATGCTTGAAGGAACTATTTTCTTCAACTCGGTTCTGCGGCTGCTTGGCGCGCGCGTTGGCAAGAACGTTCACATTCACCGCAGCGTTGACATTCGCGGCGGCGCGTGGGACCTGTTGACCATCGGCAACAACGTCACGCTTGCGCAAGAATCTTCCGTTGGCATGGTTGAACTGTGCGATGGACAACTTGTGCTTGCGCCCGTGACCATTGGCAACGGTTGCACCATTGATGTGCGCGCTGGCGTTTCGCACAACACCAACATGGAGCCGGGTTCCTCGCTTGGCGCACTCTCGTGGTTGCATGAAGGTGAATACATTCCAACAGGTGAACGATGGGACGGCGTGCCCGCGCAAAAAGTTGGCATGACGGAACCCGCCACCGCCAATGCGCGCGGTCAATCAATTGATCCAGTGAAGCACGCGCTGCTCACACTGCTTTCACGGTGGGTGCAAACAACCATTTCCGCCCTGCCTTGGATGGCGCTTACGTATCTATATATAGATGCGCCCGTAAACCCGCGGACCAACCCGTTTGCGTTCTTGTTGTTTGTGCTTGTTGGCGCGCCCGCATGCGTAATCACCGGCCTTATTGCGCAAGCACTTTCCCTGCGCTTGCTTGCGCGCACT
>CAJACJ010000563.1 GCA_903938205.1 uncultured bacterium | reverse complement strand
TGCATATCCGGCGGGCAAGGCACCGTTGCCATTTCCCAGCGCCATCATTGGATAAACCATCCATCCTTTATAAAGCGTGTCGTCGAATTCATTCTGCCAAGGAGAATTCCATACCGTCACTGGCGTGGCATCACCAGTATCAAAGCCGGTATTGCCCGCGACCAATTCAAAGTTATGACCGCCGTTGGCCCAAATTGTTTTAGGCCCGGAAAAACCGCAGAAGGTTGGCGCCACATCCGAGAAGACAGGGATGGGCTGAAAAATTCCCATTTGATCCCACTTGCTTTGTTGATTAAAAATTGCCGGCAGACCACTTTTGACCACAGGCATGTCAAAAGTAATCTCCTCAAAGTTGGCCTTGGCAAACATGTTCGGACCGTCGTAAAAACGGAACCAAACTGGCGGCAAACCCTCGCCTTCGCACTGTTCTACGGTGACAACAAATGCGTGGCTCTTATAGGAAATCGTGAAATTTTCGTCGCCAACAATACTGATCGCGTCGCCGTCTGGTGTTATCCAAATCGCGGTTTCATTGGGAGTTTTTACTTCAAGTTGCGGCAGACCCGAAAGCGCCACCAAGTATTTTCCGTCGATGGTTCCGTGCGAAGCAGTTTGCGCGCAACCTGCAATGGCGGCGATGATGCAGGTCAGAATTGCGGATATGAGGGCGTGAACTCTGAAGAATTTTATTAGCATTCTTTTCTTTCTATGGAAATACGATCGGATTGTGATTGATTGTGCGTTGCAAGTACGGACTGTTCAGGCTACAGCCTCGTTCATTGTGATACGGCTTGCATCATGCGGCGTGACGCGTGAACGTTTACTTTGAAGCCGCCGCCTTCACTTCCACTTCCAATGTGATGGTCTCCTTCGCGGAGCTGTTCTTGTCGGTGGTGCTGACCAGCGCGAACTCAATCTTTGCGTTGCCCGCGGCGTTGGCATGCAGGTGATAGAGAGTATGAATCTCTGTTCCGGCTGAAACCGCGCCCGCGGGGTCGGTCTCGGAAGCTGCATCAACAAGCACGTACGGATCGTTAGCCGTGCGGCATTGCCACGCTTGTCCATCACCCGACTTTGACAAGAGTGAGACCTTGAAGTCCTCGCCAACAGTGGCGGTTCCATCAGAGGATTTTGTCAGCTTCAACACGGCGCCCTGCGAAATTGCGCCAAGGTCTTGATCCTTATTTTTAAATAGACGCCGCGCCAACATGACTGGCGGCGGTCCGTTCTTGCAGCCTTGCATAGGAATGAAGGTGCCCGCGGATAGAAAAATGACAACGGTGAGTTTGGAGAGAGTGGACATGCTGTAATACCCTTTCGGTGGTGTGTTGGCTGCTGGTTGATAGAAAATAAATTTCAAAGTGTTTCGGGCAAGTACCTGGTAAGTCCACTGTGAAATGAAATGTCCAATGGATCAACTATAGCGATTCCGTTCAGAGCAAAAGTTCAAGGGAAATCAATGTGGCGGCGCAATGAGTATGCGTGATCCTCAAAGTGATACGCATACCTGAACAACTAGAGTGAATTTAAAGTCCCCACAACTTGGCGTAGTCAGCTTTGAAAGTGTCGCCGTAGCCCTTGCCGTATGTCGCAGGCACGCCGGCTTCGGCCGCGTTGCTCTTATCGAAAATACGAAACGGAATATGCATGTTCTTCACCGCACCCATGCCGCCAATCAAGCGCATTTCCGC
>CAJACJ010000562.1 GCA_903938205.1 uncultured bacterium | reverse complement strand
GCATTTGGTTTAATCGCCGACCGATTTCCGCGCTTGCATGTGCTTGCGGCGGCCGTTGCATTTTGGAGCGTGCTCACATTTCTAGGTGGTTTCGCATGGGGTTTCTGGAGCCTTCTGATCATGCGCGCTCTCACCGGAATTGGCGAAGCTGCGTATGGCAGCGTTGCGCCCGCTGTTCTTGCCGATGAATTTCCGGCCAAGCAACAAAGTCGCGCCATGGCATTCTTCAATGCGGCAATTCCAGTTGGCGCCGCGATTGGTTTCACACTTGGCGGAGTGGTGGGGTCCCAGTACGGTTGGCGCGAAGCGTTCTTTGTGGCTGGCGGTCCCGGACTTTTTCTAGCGTTGGTGATTTATTTTATTCGCGATCCCCAACGCGGAGCGAAGGATGAGCATGTTGTTGTGAACGCGCCACCAACAGTGCGCGACGCTGTTGGCATTCTGTTTCGACCAAGGTGGCTCTGGACCACTATGGGCTACGCCCTACAAACCGCCGGCTTTGGAAGTCTTGGATTTTGGACGCCAACCTATCTTGATAAAGCATGGGGGCTAAGCGTTGAAAGTTCCAGCACCATATTCGGCGCGATCATTGTTGTCACCGGAATCACCGGCACATTGGCCGGAGGATTTCTTGGTGACTGGTGGTTTCAACGCAATCGCACGGCGCATTTATGGATTTGCGGCATCACTAGTTTTCTTGCTGCGGCATCAATCCTCTTTGTTCTGTTCGCGCCCAATATCACGGCCATGTGGTGCGGCATCACGTTGGGTTCCTTCTTTCTTGTCATGAGTGTGGGACCCGTCCACGCGCATCTGGTTCACATTCTCAATCCGGCGGAACGCGGCACTGGAATGGCGCTGGCCATTTTGGTTTTACATCTTCTAGGCGATGTTCCCGCGGTGCCCATGATTGGTTGGATCGCGGAAGGCTCTGGTTGGAAAACGGCGTACATGTCCATTCCTCTATTTATATTTTTGGCTGGACTCATTTGGTGCGGTGGCGCAATGTATGAACGACGCCTGCATTTACAAACTTCCAATTCCATCGCTCACGTTTAATCACGCCATCCGTATGATGGGCGCATGACATTGCGATATCTCACAGCTGGTGAAAGTCACGGACCAGGTCTGCTTGCAATCGTGGAAGGAATTCCCGCGGGGCTTTCTATTGATAGCGAGTTCATCAATGGTGAACTGAAACGCCGTCAAGCGGGTTACGGTCGTGGCGCGCGGCAGCGCATGGAAACCGACAAGGCTGAATTTATTTCTGGTGTTCGCCGTGGCGTGTCCATGGGTGGTCCAATCGCCATGCGAATTCCCAATGAGGACAATCGCCTTGATGACGCCGCGAAAACACCTTCTATTTCGCGACCGCGCCCTGGGCACGCCGATCTCGCCGGCAGCGTGAAGTGGCTCACCACCGATTGCCGCGAAACATTGGAGCGCGCAAGTGCGCGTGAAACCGCGGCACGCGTTGCGGCTGGCGCGCTTGCAAATTGTTTTCTGCGCGAGTTTGGCATTCACACTTTTGGTTTTGTGCGCGGCGCGCTTGATGTTCGTTGGAGCGGCGAAGTCACTGCGGATTCTTGGCGCGCGCAACTGACCGCGCGCAATGCGAGTGATGTTGGAATTCCATGCGACGCAACAAGCACGCAACTCGTTGATCGTATTCATCAAGCAAAAGTAGACAAGGACACGGTTGGCGGATTGGTTGAAGCGCATGTCTTCAATTGCCCAATTGGTCTTGGTTCCTGCGTGCAATGGCATGAGCGATTGGACTCGCGATTGGCTGGCGCCGTCATGGGCATTCAGGCTTTCAAAGCCGTTGAAATTGGACTTGGTCGCGAGTGCGCATTTCGCACAGGTAGCCAAGTGCACGACGCGATTCACTATGACGCATCCAAGAAAAACGAATCACATCTTGGATTTGTCAGACCCACCAACAATGCCGGCGGACTTGAAGGCGGCATGACCAACGGAATGCCAGTCGTGGTCACTGGCACCATGAAACCCATCAGCACGTTGTTGCGCGGAATGCCAAGTGTGGATTTGAACACCAAGGAATCCGTTATGAGCGCGTATGAGCGTTCCGATGTCAGCGCCATTGCCGCCGCAAGCGTGGTTATGGAACATGTCATTGCGTTTGAAATTGCGCGCGCGTTCCTGGAAAAATTTTCTGGCGATTCCATGACGCAAGTCAAAGCATCTCATGCCGCATTCATGGAACTGGCACGCCGATTACCACTGGCCTGATAGTCCATTCTAAAAATGCGTGAAGGTTTTTCTGAAGTCAATGTGTCATTGAAGTCGCTTTTTTAAATCAAAAATGCGGTCATTTAGTCTTCAAACATATTAATTTGATCAAACCTTCAAAAAAATCCAAACTTCAATTTGACCTCCTTTTTCTATTTTGAATAGTCACCACGGAGGATTCTTATGAACAAGGAAACTAAATTCGGCCGACCCATTTTCGAATATCCATGCGACTGGGGTTACAGTTTAATTGCGGTACAAGAGGCGCATATTCATTTAGCCATTCGGCAAACTTTTGGTGAACACCCAGTCAAGGTGGGTGAACTCCGCAAGAGTTCGGGTGGTCGTTGGTGCGCGTTGAATGTTGACACAACCGTCACTGATGAATCTCAACGACAAACATTTCTAGAAACATTGCGTAAGTGCGCGGGCATTCGCTATGTGCTTTGAATTCGATTTCAAACACAATGCGTGCGCTGAAATAATTCAAGCATCCGCAAGTGGCGCGGGCTCGGACGACAACGTTGGATGGTATTGAGCCCGACCGCGCAACACTTCAAACATTGCTGTGAGTTCGCGCGCGGGAATAATTCCCTCCATAGAATTTGGACGCGCTAGAACAGAGCCATATTCGGCGGCTTTGGCAAACGCCTCCTCGGCGCTGCGGCGATCCGCGCGCAGTGAAAATGCTAAGCCAAGTGCCCACCAGCCATCGCTGAATTGAGGCAACAGTTGCGTGACGGTTCGGAATGCGCGGCCCGCCTCGATTGGATTTCGTTCGCTGGTTAAATATGAAACACCCATGTTGAAATGCGCATGCGCGTTCGAGGAATTTTTCAAAAGTAAGCCGCGGCATAATCGAAGCGCGTCTTGATGGCCAGGCAAACCCATGGATAAGCATGCCACCGACTCATTCAGCATGCACGCATTCACCTCGGTCGCCGCCGCACCCGCTTCTTGAAAGGCTTGTCGCGCGCCCGGCCACGCCCTAGATGCAAGCAGCCGCACGCCACGCTCAAAATAAATTTTCGCCGCTTGGATATCAACAGTGAGTGCGGCACCTTTGGCGGTTTGCGTTGGCGAGGTTGGTGAATTCGTGCGCGCAGTTTGTGTTTGAGAAATGTTGAATTGTGGCCCTGGCACCGAAACAGAATTTTCCTGCACCGCCGCGGCAACTTTGCGCGGGAAAATTTGTTCAGCGGTCAACGCAAGATCCTCTGGGATTTCAAATCGGACAACGCGTAACCGCCCAGATTTCAGGCGCGCCACGCAGGGATTTCTCCGACCACCACCCGCATCATTCGTAAGAACATCGCCCATGGTGGTCAGAGTCAATACCACGCCTTCACCATAATTGCGAAACCACCGATGACCTTCAGGCGCCGCATCTTGACCACGCACCATGCGTGTCACAGGCATTCCAAATATTCGATTGAGCGCACTCATGGACTCGGAAAAATCCTCAGACTCCCCAGCAGTGGCTCCATGTAACGCGGAAGAAATCACGCGTGCTTCGCGCGCATGAAGACGATTCAACGTGAATGCCCGCAACACATCGGGTTGCGCCTCCACCTCATCGGCGGTGTGCAGTGTTGACAAAACAGACACGCATGGCGGCGCGCTGTGCGCCAACAAAATTCCGCCTGGACAAATAGCCGCCACGGGAAGTTTCTCCACAAGCGATGAAAATGCGCGAACAAGATTTTCCAATGCCTTGACTTGCGCGGGTTGAACGGGCATCTCCTCCAAGCCGCGCGGCTTGCGATCCTCGGCAGTATCAGCGCTGCTTGTACGCAAAGCGAGTTCCCGATCTCCAGCAAGCACAATCGTTCGAGTTGGCGCGGCGGCGAATCGTTCAAGAGCGATCGCCAAACATGCGGCATCGCCCATCATTCCACCAGTCAAGTCGCCAAGAAAAACAATCTGCGGCGAGCGATTTTTTTCAGTGGCTTCATCGATAAAGCCAAGAGTTGTTTCAAGCGCAAGAACGTCGCCACGCACATCGCCAATAATCCAAAGTGGTTCATTTTCCGCGATTTCATTCAACCGAAGAATTCGTCGACCGTTGGGACGAAATTCCGCCCCCATTGCGCCGGGACCAGGACCAATCAATCGATCCGCGGTTTGAACCGCGTCGGCGGCGCGCGTGATCGCCCGGCCACTGTCGCCCCAAATAGCCACGCGTTGGCGCACACGCTCCAAAATCATTTTGGAACGCGGTTCCTTGAAATCAACCGTCACCAATGGTCCTGGTGGCGGCACGTTGCATATCGGATCGTTGCCTTGAGGTTGACTCACAATCAAATACTATCGAGCGAATTCAATTCGTTGAATCTGCGTTAGGATTTGAACCGAAGAACCATATAT
>CAJACJ010000561.1 GCA_903938205.1 uncultured bacterium | reverse complement strand
TGAATAATGGGGAAACCACCAACGCGCCCCGGACCTTGACCCGCAAAGTAATCCAAAGAGTTTTGGCGAAACGCGCCGTAGTGATACCAATCGTCGCCCATCCAACCATCAACCATGGGACTCATGGGCGCCGCAACTTTCAGCGCGGGATGCGGATTGATCAACGCCATGACCACGGTGAAACCTTCGTAGGAACTTCCTGTCATGCCAACGCGTCCATTACTTTCCGGAATATTTTTCACAAGCCAATCGATGGAGTCGTATGCATCAGTTGAATGATCGGTGGCGGTGGAATTCAACGGGCCACGCAAAGGACGCGTCATTTCGTAGTCGCCTTCAGAGCCATGCTGGCCGCGCACATCTTGAAATACGCGGATGTAACCGTCCGCCACAAACACTTCATCGCCCTGCGGCAGCGTTTGCAGCATGGACGCGGATTCACTGCGCGTGGCGCGGCCCTTGGCGTGATACGGCGTGCGCGTAAAAAGAATCGGCGCGTTCTTGGCGCCATTTGGAACAACAATCACGGTGTACAGCTTCACGCCGTCGCGCATGGGAATCATGACTTCGCGCTTTTGGTAGTCGGATTCAATTGTCTGCGGAAATGCGCATGCGGCGAGCAGGCAGATTGCAAATGCCGCAACGCAGCGCGCAAACATTTTAAATAGAAGCATGAATAAAGTTTAGTGCGCAGCAGCGGAGAGCGTGACATCAACATGCTGAGCGCTTGTCATCACGGGTGTTGCTTCACCCACCACGGTGAGCGCGCTTGCCGCCGCCAACATGAACCTGAAGACAAAAGCGTTGCCTGGGCCGCTAAAGTAATTGCGCCACTCGGCGTAAAGATAATTTAAAAGAACTTGATCAAAACCACTCCGGCAATGATCAGTGCCACGCCACCCAAGCGCCACGCGGTGATTGGGTGCTGCTGCGCCACAAGAATGTCGAAATGTTCAAGCACCATGGAGATGATCATTTGTCCCGCAACGACAAGCGCGAATGTGAGTCCCGGACCTAATTTTGGAAACGCCAGAATAATCACGGTGACATAGAAGGCGCCAAGAATTCCGCCAAGCCATGCGTACGCTGGCGCGGTTCTGAGTCCGGCCAAGGAGACGCTTTGACGCGTTAGAAAAACATACAGCGCCACCGCTAACGCGCCAATGACGAATGAAATCATGGAGGCGTGAACAGGGCTTTGTGCGGCGCTTCCCAATTTTGTATTCAACGCGCCTTGCAAAGGCAAAAAAGTTCCTGCGACTAAAGCCAACACAATCCAAAATATATTTTCCATAGAGAAAAGTTTACTTGTATTTGTCTACGACAGGCATGTGTTCAGAGCAGCCCTTGCAAAGACTGCGGCACAGACTTGCCCTTCAGAAATTTCGCTTACATTCATGCCATGAAGGAAATAATTCAATCCATAGACCCTGCCCACGGCGACATTGTTGGCGAAGTTTCCATGACTGCTGTTGAAGAAATTCCCGCCGTGGTCGCGCGTGCACGCGCCGCGCAAGGCGCATGGGCTGCCATGGGTGCGCGCGCTCGCGCCACAATTATTCAATCCGCGACTGCGAAACTGCATGCGCACGCAACCGAAATTGGAACGCTGATTAGCCGCGAAATGGGCAAGCCATTGAACGAAGCGATTGGTGAAGCCAAGGGCTGCGCGGACACGCTTGCGCATGAAGCGGACAGCATCGCGGCGGGACTTGAACCCGAAATTGTGAATGACGCCACCGTGCATTCCGAAATGCGCTTTGACGCGCTGGGTGTTGCCGCGTGCATTACGCCGTGGAATTTTCCCGTGTGGATGCCGCAAGATGTTGTCATACCTAGCCTGATTGCAGGCAATACCGTCATTCTGAAACCAAGCGAAAAGACACCTCTTTGCGCGGCGGCGTGGGCCAAGCATTTGATCGCGGTACTTCCGCCTGATGTGTTGCAAGTGATTCACGGCGATGAACGCCAAGGCAAAGCGCTTGTGAATGCCGACGTGAACTTGATCGCGTTTGTTGGAAGTCGCGCCGCGGGAAAAAACATTATGCGCGAGGCTGCCGGCGGATTAAAGCGCCTTGTGCTTGAGCTTGGCGGCAAAGACTCACTGATTGTTTTGGAGGACGCCGACC
>CAJACJ010000560.1 GCA_903938205.1 uncultured bacterium | reverse complement strand
GATGCCTTCTCAGCAGCCAAATTCATGTCATGCAGTTCGCTTATGCCGCGCTCAAATAAACCGTTGTCGTCAAACTGAAGAAAGGATGAATCAATTTGAATTCCAACCGGCTCCTTGAACTTGGTGGTCAGCAGTTCATTCACCTTCATCAAGTCAGCCGCGGGGGTCCAATTTGTTTGCGTATCCTCCTCTATCGCTTTCTGAATCTGCGCCTGCACTTGCGGCTCAAGCCATTTCGTTCCCAAAATATTTAAATCTGCCATGATGGAGGCCATGGTTTGAATCATGGGATCAAGCGATGGATATGGCCCCTTCTTTGCCATGATTTTCATGGTCTGTTCAATTGAGTGCGTGATGATGATCAGGTCCGCCAACCCTACGCGCGGATCAGAAACCCAGACCCGAGTAGTGGCGTAAATACCGGCGCCAGCGGCGATGTTGAGAACGTATTCACGAATTTGCGGATCCTTGATATCGCGCAACGCCAAATCGCAATCCAATGGAACGACAACTGAAATCTGTCTGGCGATTGGCACCAGGTCATGGCGCAGTGTCCAGAACTGCGTTTGCTGATCGATATAGGTCTGTAATTTCGCGGCTTTTTGTTCAGTGTTCAACTTTGGTGGACCACTTTGACAACCGAAATCAAAACAGACCAGCGCGCTAGTAAGGGCGAGCAGAAATACTTTTCGAATATGCATATCTCAATAATAAGGCAAAGCCCCTACAACGGAATTCCATCATGTTGCTCACGGCCCCACGAACCATTTGCGCGTGAGTCATTGCGCCTAGTATCAATTTCACTACTATTCAATGCGCAAATTGAATTTCATACTTTCACTTTTTTCTAGGAGTCCGACATGTACGGCATGGTGAACAAATCGGTGCAAGCACTTGTCACGACGAAATTTGGAATTGACAAGTGGGAAGCAATTAAAAAGAAGGCGGGAGTGAAGGAAGATGTTTTCCTGAGCAATGAAAGCTACCCCGACGCCATGACCTATGGCTTGATTGGCGCGGCCACAGAAGTGCTGGGCATGAGCGCGGACGAAATTCTGTTCGCCTTTGGCGAGTTTTGGGTGCTGCACACTGCGCGTGAGGAATACGGGGACATGCTCAGTTCCGCTGGTCGCAATATGCCGGAGTTTCTGGAATACCTTCCAATGTTCCACATTCGCGTAGCGCTTATTTTTCCGAATCTCAAACCGCCGCGCTTTGAATGTTCCGATCGGCAAGCGGATCGAATCACCATGCACTACTACAGCCACCGCGCTGGCTTGTCCGTTTTTGTGCGGGGCCTTTTCAGTGGCGTTACAAAATTGTATGACACGCCCGCACAAATCACGCAGACCAAATTCAAAGACAAGGGTGACGACCATGACGAATTTCTTGTCTATTGGGGCGACGCGGCCAAACAATGACTCAGGCAGATTTCATGATTGACCGCGAGCAGTTTTCAAAGCTGTTTCCTTTTCACTTTCTATTAGACGCAAACATGCGCGTGTTGCAAACCGGCGCCGTGTTGGCCCGCATTTGCCCACAATTTCGCGAGGGCCAGGAAATAAATGATCACTTTTCTCTCTTTGATTTGTCCCGCGAGCGCGCGCAACGGATCACTCCAGAATTAATATCGCGTCGAAAAGCTGGAATCTTTATATTGAAATCCGCATCATCCGATTTATCGTTGCGCTTGCAAGCGATGATTTTGCGCGACCCGGAGCGATATCTTTTTCTTGGCTCGCCATGGGTGCGTGAACTCAAGGAAATGAGATTATTGCAATTGGTGCTGAACGATTTTGCCCTACATGATTCCACTATTGACCTGATTCAGATAACTCAAACCAACGATATAACCAAAAGAGATTTAGCAACATCAATTACAAATCTCGAGCACAGCGTGGCTATTCGTACCGCTGAACTTTCACTGGCCAACGCCGAACTGTCGCGCGTCATGCGCTCCAAGGATGATTTCTTGTCGGCCATGAGCCATGAATTGCGCACGCCGCTCAACGCCATACTTGGGCTTTCCGAATCGCTTGCCGAGGGCGTATACGGAGATATGAACACCAAGCAAGTCAAATCCATCAACACCATCGCGGAAAGTGGCCACCATCTTTTATCGCTGATCAACGACTTGCTGGACATCGCCAAAATTGGCGCCGGCAAAATGGAACTTGAATTATCGAAAGTCAATGTGGAAGATGTATGCCAAGCAAGTTTGCGATTTGTTATGGAACAAGCGCAAAAGAAAAAAATAAATCTCAAGCTGGTCATGGATAATCAATCCGTCATGCTCACTGCCGACGAACGCCGCTTGAAACAAATCCTGGTGAATCTGCTCTCCAATTCCGTGAAATTCACTCCTGATGGCGGCAGCGTGTCTCTGGAGACCAAGTGCGATTTGGAAAGTGAATCCCTTATGTTCTCCGTTCGGGACACCGGCATTGGAATTGCCCCTGATGATTTAAAGCGCCTCTTTAGTCCCTTCACACAATTGGATTCCAAGCTTTCCCGCCAGTACTCCGGCACCGGACTTGGTCTGACTTTGGTTATGAAACTGGTTGAACTACATGGCGGGAGCGTGGCAGTGGAAAGCGAAATTGGCAAAGGCAGCTGCTTCACCATTCGAATTCCATGCAAGGGTTTGGATACTTTGAACCAACACAACCCCAGCGACACAATATCCCTTAGTGAAATCACCACGGCTGAAACACTTCGAAGCAACACTCCCCTCATCTTGGTGGCCGACGACAATGAGATCAACCTCATAACGGTCACTGATTATCTGCGCGCCAACAATTTACGGGTGATTCAAGCGCGCGATGGTTTGGAAGCCGTGAAGATGGTGCGCGAGCACATTCCTTCGTTGGTGCTCATGGATATCCAAATGCCCTTGATGGATGGCCTGGACGCCATCGCCCATTTGCGTGCCGATGATAAGCACACCGATATGCCTATTATCGCTTTAACTTCGCGCGCAATGGTGGGCGATCGCGAACGCTGTATCGCTGTTGGAGCCAACGACTATCTCAGCAAGCCAGTGAATATGAAACAATTGGTGAAGACCATTCACAACCACTTGCCCAAAGACGAAACGCGATAAACAAAATCCGCCATGAGCTCGCCATCAAATATTTTAATTGTCGATGATGACTCCCGTGGTCGTGAAACGTTGGAGGCGGTCCTCACTGGACTGGGTCACAACTTGCACTTCTGCGACAACGGCCTGGACGCGCTGAAGCAAGCCAGTATTTTGCAGCCCGATCTTATTTTGCTCGATGTCATGATGCCAGGCATTGACGGCTTTGAAGTGTGCCGCAGAATTCGTGCGGACCCTCTGTTGGCGGATGTGCCCGTAGTCATGACCACCGCCCTCGACGACAAGGCGTCGCGACTTGAAGGCATTGAGGCCGGCGCCGACGATTTTATTTCCAAGCCCATCGATCGCATGGAAATTCGCGCGCGCGTGAACACCATCATCCGCTTGAATCGCTATCGAAAGTTAATGAAGCAACAAGCCGATTTGCTGCAGGCTCACCATGAATTGCAGGACGCCTACGAGGCCACGCTGAAAGGCTGGGTGCGCGCCCTGGATTTTCGTGACAACGAAACCGGAGATCATTCACGGCGTGTCACACTGCTCACGGTTGAACTTGCCCGCTTAATGGGAATCAATGAGGATGAGCTGGTGCATGTGCGTCGCAGCGCTTTGCTTCACGATATTGGAAAGATAGCCGTGCCCGATTCCATTTTGCACAAGACAGGTCCGCTGACGGAAGCGGAGTGGGACATTATGCGAAAGCATCCGCAAATTGCGATTGAGATGCTGGAGCCTATTGAATATCTGCGGCCTGCGCTTGCTATTCCTTTCAATCATCACGAACGCTGGGATGGCACTGGCTACCCTCGCGGAATCAAAGGCGAAGAAATTCCTTTGGCCGCGCGCATTTTCGCAGTGGTCGATGTGTGGGACGCGTTGTCATCGGATCGCCCCTACCGCAAGGCCTGGCCTTATGACAAGATCGTGGAGCACATGCGCCAGCAATCAGGAACGCACCTTGATCCCAAGGTGGTCGAACTCTTTTTGCAAATGATGGTGGGCGCTTCACCTGACACAACCACAAGTGGCGCTTGATTGTGCCACGGCACTGCTCTGTGCTGCAGTGCCAACACGTTTACCCACGCAGAACAGACTTCTCGCGCCAAATTTATTTCGGCTTGTTGGTGTTGGCGATGGCGATCACTTTTGCGGCGTCACCTGAGCCTTGGAACACGGCCAAAAATGGCGCGGGATCAGCGGGAATAGTGGTGAAACCCACTTTTTGTCCCATGGTTAGATTGCAAGTCACCACAAGAAGATCGCCGCACTTGGTGGCGCGCGTGTCGGCCAACACAGGCATCTCCGTGGTCGCCCGCTTGGCGCCATTCATCATGTCATCGCGCCCAAGTTGTCCCTTGAAATTCACAATCTGCATTCCTGTTGCAAGCATGGCGTCAAAGGCGGGCAATTCTTTTTTGTGCTGCGACATTAAAAACTTAGTCAACATTGCGGCGCCCTGCGTGTTCATCGCAGCATCGCCGGCAAAGGCTGGAACTTTGGGCGCGGGTCGCGGAGATGGCGAACTCAGTGAGGCCCACGCCGCCATTTTCCAAGCGCCATCCACAATCTGCCACACACCCAAGCGCGGCATGGCGTCTGAAGAAAGTTTTTTGCCGTCTATTTCTTGATCGGCTTTCACAAGACACGTTGCGATCAACGCGTCGCCAACACGTGTGGCAATCACGTCGCTCACCTTGGGCGCCTTGGTTCCCAGACTGCTGATATAGCCCATGCTTGTCGCTGGATCAAAGACTCCCTCGAATGTGATCACTTGGAACGTGGGTTGCATGGCCGCCATGACACCCTTCATATCCTTGTCCGCAATTTGTTGGAACCAACCATTGAGTAGTTTTCCGGCAAGCGCGTTCAAACCAGCTTCATCCGCGGGCCATGAGGCGGCGACAGCTGTTGCGGCGGCGGAAATTGGCGCGGCGGGCGCGGTTGTTTGCGCGAACAATGGTGCGCAGAAAAGAACTAGCGCAATGAATGAGGCAGCACAAAACAATTTACAAATGCGATTGGTCTTCATGCGCAGGTTGTACCAAATTCGACTGAATACGTTGCGCGCGCATGCATCATGTGATGGCGAGTGCTTCACACAATTGAAATTTGGATCATTCTTATCCGTCGCAGGTCGCATCGCTGCAATGCATGAGTGCATTCAAGATGGCGGATTACCATCAACAATTATAATTTAAAGTTGAATCTCCAACCCGTCATAGGCGGCAAGAACTTCAAGGCGCGAACCTTGGCGAGTGATTTCTTCCAACCGCAAAGCATCGTGACATAACCGCTCAACAGTGGCGTCATCATTGGCTGGATCGTGATGCACCAACGCAAGACGTTTGACGCGCGCTTGCTGGCACAATTCAACGCCCGCCACATTGCTGGAGTGTCCCCAATCTTCCTTCACAGAGACACTGTCGGCCAGGGAATACATGGCGTCAAAAATAACCAAGTCGGCATCGCGATAAAATTCAACAAAAGCTGCGGCATCCTGCATGT
>CAJACJ010000559.1 GCA_903938205.1 uncultured bacterium | reverse complement strand
TGCAATTCCCTGCGTTTTGAAGGCATTTCCGCATCGCTGTTGGCCCAGGCGCCTGCGCACCACGCGCCGCCAACACCCATAGCCATTAAAGCGACGGCGCTACCAAGATCAAACGCCCCACGCGTGAAATCTTCGCCGCGGCGCAGTGGATCAAGCGCGAACGCGGCGGATGCCAGCATGGGCCAATGCAATGATTGCCCGCCGCGACAAAGAGCAATCCACGCCGCGATGGCGGTCAACGATGCCACGATGGCTCCAGCATTTGAGCGCACAACAACTCCCGCAAGCAACCCAATACCTGTTGCGGCGACAATGATCAACCACAAACCAAACACGCCGCAAGTGATCACGCTCCATGATGGGGCGGCCACCGTTGACAACACAATCGCCTGCAAGAAAATTGGAATGACCAGCGCTACGCTTGCCACTGCGATCGCTGCGAACTTTGCGTGCAACACTGTTGCGACATTGATGGGTGAAGCCAAAGTGAGATCCCAGGTCCCCGCTCTCTGCTCGCTTGGCACACTGCGCGCCGCCAATGCGCATGCCGCGGCGCCAACGCACCACAGCGAAATTCCAATCGCGCGCGACAAATCCGCCACTGATCCGGCGACAAGTCCGCCAAAAGCAAAACCCATTCCCGCGGGAATAGCAGCAGCGGCGGCAGCGCCCCAGACCAGTGGTGTGGCCACAAGCGAACGCAATTCCCTATTGAAAGCCACGGCAAATCCGCTCAAGAAATCTGCGCTCTCAATCTTGGATGAAGACGAACATGTTCGCAGCGATAAATAAACTGCATACGCATAAGAATTGCCCTAGAAAAAAGTTTCACGACGCCTCCAAAGCGAGTTGCCGGAATGCCTCTTCAAGCGCGCCCGCCTGCACATCCATGCGGCGCACGGCTACGCCATCACGCGCCAAACATTGCGAAAGAACCGAGCGCGCCGCAAGCGTGACATCGCCTGTTGCCGTCATGGCGTGCCACGGCGCGTCCAGCAGGCGACGCGATTGCAAATGCAAACCCGCCTCCGTAATGGCGACTTCGGCGCGCGCGGGATCATTGACTTCAATTTCAAGCGTGGTGGCCACGCCCAATTTCAAACGCACCTCGTGCGGCGAACCTGTTGCAATCACGCGGCCGCGGTCAAGCACAATGAGTCGATCGCATGTGGCCTCCACTTCCGCAAGCACATGCGTTGACAACAACACGGTCACATCGCCTTTGAGCGACTGCAACAATTCGCGAAACGCCAGCACCTGCGCGGGATCAAGTCCGGCCGTAGGCTCATCGAGAAGTAAAACTTTGGGACGCGAAGCCAGCGCCGCCGCCAAGCCAACACGCTGGCGAAATCCGCGACTCAACTCGCCGCACAATCGCGTGCGCGCATCCAGCAAGCCGCACTGCCCCATGGCGTGCGTCGCGAATTGCGCGACGGATTTTTTTTCAACGCCCTTCATGCGCGCCGACCACTGAACAAATTCCTCAACGCTGGCGTCCAATTGCACCGGCGCGCGTTCCGGAAGCCAACCCATGCGCGCGCGCGCCTCACGTGGTTGCGTCCACACATTGGCGCCATCAATCATGACGCTGCCGCCATCCGGCGCCAACGCGCCCGCAAGCATTCGCATTGAAGTGCTCTTGCCAGCGCCATTTGGACCAAGAAAACCACAAATCGCGCCGGCGGACACATGAAAACTGACGCCGTCAACAGCGGCGCGCGTGGCGAATTTTTTGGATAAATCTTGAGCGACAATCATTATGAAACCGATTGAAGAGATAGTGTAAACCTTCTTGTGAAAGTTGGTGTTTCTTCCAACGCAACCTAGACTTGAATCATGAACGCGAAGACCCGCGAACTTGGAACCTTTGACGCCGCCACCTTGCTTGAAGGTTTGGTGGATGGCGTTGGCGTGGTCGATACCGCCGGCGAAATTGTGTGGATGAGTGGACGTCTTGCGGCGCAGACTCCTGAGGTGATGCGCAGATTCGCCGACACCTGCCGCGATATTTTGCGCGAGGCAAAGTCCGACCGCGCAAGCCACTTGCGTCGTTTTCGCAGCGGCACAAAAACCTTCGAAGTTGCTATTTCTAAATTGGCGGTGGCTGGACAAAGCGAGCACGCTGTTGCCACACTATTAAATGTCACGCCGCGTCAGC
>CAJACJ010000558.1 GCA_903938205.1 uncultured bacterium | reverse complement strand
GGCCCAATGAATTCCAACGCGCTCAACCGCGTCGGCATCATCGCCACAGCGTTGCACGGCGCGCAGCAACTTAGCGGGAAATGTGGTGCCGCCCGCCAAGTCCGCCATGCGCTTGAGGCCGGCGATGTTGGTGATCGGCATAATGCCGGCCATCACCGGCACGCGAATTCCAGCCAGTTCACAGCGTTCGCGCCAATCAAAGAACGCGGCGTTGTTAAAAAATAATTGACTGCAGATGTAGTCGGCTCCTGCGTCCACCTTGGCGCGTAAATGATCCATTTGAATCAACGTGTTCGGCGTGTCTGGGTGACCTTCTGGAAATCCAGCGACACCAATTCCAAATCCACGGCGGTCGGGGTGCCCACCGCCCTGATTGAAGCTGTGGATGCATTTCACCAAATCCACCGCGTGTTGAAATTCACTCGCGGTGCTTCCCGTAAGCGGGGCATCGCCACGCAGCGCCAAAATATTGGAGACCCCGCATTGCGCATACTGTTGCAAAATATTTTCAATATCGGCGCGGGTGTGGTTGGCGCACGTGAGATGCGGAATTGGGTCAAGCTTGGTTTGCGTCTTCAGTCGCACAACAAGTTCGTGCGTGCGCGCGCGCGTGCTGCCCGCCGCGCCATAGGTGACGCTGACAAACGACGGCTGGAGTTTTTCAAAATCCGCGATGACATGAAATAGCGAATCCCAACCCGCGTCGTTGCGCGGCGGAAAAAATTCGAAACTCGTGGTCACCGAGTCGCGGGAAAGAATGTCCGCGATATGCATATGGATAGTCTATTGTGAATTCCAGCCATGATCATTTCAGAACGTATCTCCAAACCGACCGGTCGACGAATGAGTTTGTACCTTCGTGTGCTGCACAGTCTTCTTGAGTTGGGGCAGGTTTCTATTAGCAGCAAGGAATTAGGCTCTCAAACCGGGGTGAAAGACGCGCAGGTTCGCAAAGATTTGGCCTGTTTTGGATCACTTGGACGGCCTGGCGTTGGGTACAGAATTCTTGATTTGCACGAGCAATTACGCCGTCTTTTGGGCATGGATCAAACGTGGAATGCGGTTTTGGTTGGCGCTGGAAACATTGGCCGGGCACTGATGGCATATCCAAGATTTCGAAACGAGGGGTTTGATTTTGTCGCCGCATTTGACCAGGACAAAAAAACCATTGGGAAACAGATCGCTGGCTTGAAGATTCAACCCATGTCTGAATTGAAAAAAACCGTGAAAGAAAAGCGTGCGAAGTTGGGATTGATCGCCGTTCCACCGGACGCCGCCGTCCATGTCGCGCATTCTTTGATGGACGCCGGTATTCGAGGCATTCTTAATTTTGCGCCAATTCGCCTTGATTTACCAGCGGAAATTGCGGTGGTGAACGTAGATTTTACCGATGCGCTTGAGCAACTTGCGTTTGAAATTCGATTATCGACAATTGACGGAAAGACCACAAAGTGAAAAACAATCTGCATTGGATAGCGGCCGCATGTCTTGGCCTGTCGGCCTGCCATGCGACGGTTCTGACCCCAAGTCCAGCGGACGCGTTGCGCCAACAGGCGCTTGAACTTGAAGCCAAGAATTCCGCCCTGGAGTCGCAAGTGGAGGAATTACAGGCGCAGTTGGCTCGCCAGAACAATTCGCCAACCAAGGCGCCATCAGCGGAGTTGGAACAGGCAACGCCGCGCGCGGCGAAAATTTCAATTGGACAATTATCTAGGGCGCTTCCTAAAAAAGAAGTGGCGGGCAAACCTACTCAACCTGAGCAGTTGGTGATATTTGTGAATGCGCAAGACGCCCGCGGACATGCTTTGCAATTGACGGGCGACTTGACGATTGAAGCCAGTTTGCAGTCCGCTGGGAAGGTGGTTCCCTTGGCCGTGGCTCATTGGGGACCGGCGCAGTTGCGCAATGCGTATCGAGCGGGGCTTGGGAGTCCGCACTACTCGCTTGAGACGCCAATTCAGATTCCGCCCAACATGTCCGACGCCACGGCCTTGGTTG
>CAJACJ010000557.1 GCA_903938205.1 uncultured bacterium | reverse complement strand
GCCAATACCAACGCGGCGATATAGGTTTCACCCGCGCCCACCATGAAACAGAAGGTTGCGCCATCGCCCGTGCATGCGTTGAAATCGCGGCGCGTGGGAAGGGGATCAGGTATCGAATCGTCAGCCATTTAACGCGTCGGCTTGCTTGTGGGTTGGGTATTGGTGCGCATGATGTTGCTGCGCGCAATCGCGCGGTGCACAAAATCTGGCGCGATCACAATAAGTTTGTCATCAAAGACAGAAATAGTGCAGGGACCGCCAGAAGATTCCGCCCACACATCACCTTCCACAGTTGATTGAATGAGTGATTTTATTTTTTGATAACGAGCCTCATTCTGCGAGGGAGTAAATGGTGGACTTATTGTGCCGCCTGAACTTCCGCCTGAACTTCCGCCTGAACTGCCACCCGTATTGCCGCCACTTTGCAGTGGTGGCGCTTGAAAGTCTTGCGCCTTGAAACCAAGATCCGTGATGGAGTATGCGCGACGCTCCAACGCGCTCGCTCGAAGCAAGCGCGGCTTTGGACCAACTTCAATTCCACCAGCGGTTGTTTGCCAACAACATTCACTTTGCGTGGCATCGCTTGCTTGGCGCACAACAAGTTCCAAAATAGTCCGCGCCGTCGCCTCTTTGCGTTCAAGGTCAATGGTGATAGCGGGGTCAATGCCGGCGGAACCAACGGGTTGATCTTGCAACAGAATCTGAATTGGAACGCCTGTTTTTTGGGCGATTGTGCTCAGGGCTTGAACAATCGGAACTTGGTGGAACGCCACCGTGAAAAGCTTCGCATCAAGCGTCGCTACCCATCGATCGCGGACCGCATCATTCTGCGGAGCGTTCTGCGAAGTCAAGGCGAATGCATTTGGACAGATCAAAGCCACGACACACGCGCATGCAAAAAGGGTGACGCGCAGAATTGTGAAGTTGATGAACGAATTGAATCGCATGATTTTTATTTTACGGCAAACAGGAATAGCCATATCAATTATTTTTCAAAGATGACTCGCCCGTAAAAAGTTGGCGGGCTTCAAGAATGGCGAGCAGGGTGGTTGCGTTGGCTCCGAGAGGTTGACTGCTATCCCATGGCGCGGCGCGAATGCCACCAAGCGCTTTGCCCGCGTCACGAAATGCGTAGCACGATGCTTGATCAACTTGAAGCTGCTTCAAAAATCGAAGCGCCAACTTGAGAGACTGCAGAGTGACATCATTTGTATTTCCAAATAGTGTTGGGTCCATGGCCAGCGCCAAGGTGAGGGCGGGGCGGGAAGATTGGGCCGTTGCGCCAGTCACGCCATTGGTAATGATGGGCCAGCCGCCTTCAAGATCAACAGCGAGATCGGGATCGGCTTTCTGAGTGAGTTGATTTTCAACAAGCATGATTTGCAGCAGTTTCCAAGCCTCTTTGGCGGTCGCAAGGTCGCTCGACTTGCCCATGCGTTGCTGCGCCAACAACAGCCATGGACTGGCGGAGAGCAACTTATCAACGGGTCGAATTTTCCACGCGTCCGCAAGGCCCTTGGCGACTTCATCGGGAGAGTCCTGCGCTAACGCCGCCGCGCACAAAGCCCATGTCTGCAAATCAGCGCGTTGATCAAGTTGAAATTGTTCCAACACTTTGGCTTTCAATTTTCTTTGCCACTCTTCGCACTCTGGATTTCCCCAAGCGATGACGCAATGATTTAACGATTGACATGCAAGAAGGCACGCGGCGGCTGCGGCTGGATTATCAAGCGGATCTTTTTCTTCACCGACCACGCGCTGCAATGATTGCAATGTGGTGATGGCAAATGCCCGCGCCGCAAGCCGATCTTTCTCTGAAAAGTTCATCTCTGAAAATCGAGCCATGGCGAACGCGCTCATGCCTTGCTCCAGCGGTGAACACACTTGCTGAGTCATCGACCCAAGCGCGGGTTGATATTCGCCCGCGGGTCCAAGCGCTTGAAGCGTGTCAAGCGTCTCTGGTGAAAGGCCGTCGGTATTTCGAATGCGGCTTTCAAGATGTGTCGCGATGGCCACAGCCATCTGGTCGAGCGTCGTGGCAGTGATGTCCGAAAGCGGCACATTCACCATGCCGCGCGAGATTTCAAACGCAGCATCTTTTACGGTCTTTTGCGCCATTCTGCGCGTGTCGGCCCGATACACGACCACGCCTTGCGGTAACTGAAATTTTTTGTCGGCGCCCGCTTCCACTCCAACATCGCGCGCCATGACCACCATGGTGTACCACGGCAAGCGTGTTTGATTGAGTGATTGCTGCAGCGCGGGCAACGAGAACGCCCATTGATCACCGGCGCGAATAGCCATGGCTTGGCGAGCATTGTCAATCTTTGACGCAAGCACATCAAGGCGATCTCCAGGCAATGGACGCGTGTCCCCGACAAGCTCAATTTCCAACGCGAGTTCTTGCGGAGCGTTGGCGCGCAGATCCGCTGGAAGCGCGGAAAGAACACGATCGTTGTTGGCCTGACGCAACGCTTTTAAAAGTGCGGCGGCAAGACACAATGAACTATCTGGATTTTGTTTCACCCACGCCTGACCAACAGGCCTGCCGTTCAATCGCAACACAACGCCAGCGGCTGTGGCGGAAAATGTTGGTGACAGCGCAAGGTCTTTGGAAAAATCTGGCGCGGCGGCATCAAATGGTGTCTTGAAACTTTGCTGGTCAAGCCACTTGCGCGACGCTTGAAAGAGTGCCTGCGCGTCGGCCACGGAACAAAGATCCGCCTGCGCGGGCGTGATAACCATGACGGCCATGATGAAAATGGCGCATAGAAAGGAGATTTGTCTGGACACAATGCGAAACGGCGTCATGGTGACCAATGTAGCGGAGCCGTTTGAATTGACGTTTGATTCAAGCGGCTCCGACTAAGCATTGCCAGACTTGACCATGAACTATTTCCGCCAAAACAATGTTCAGCGCGCGCATCTGAAACGGATGATGTTGCTTGTTCTTGTGGGCTTTATCGCCTTGTGCTGAGAATCGGTCAGGGATGCGCACCTCACGATCGCTTTAAACGCAAAGCGGTTCCCCTCGTGAAAAAGAAAACGACCGCGGCTTTGAAACCGCGGTCGTTTGATTTTTACACACTGTGAAACTTAGAAACTGATCTTGTCGGTGCCAAGCGCGCCGTGATCATCCATACCGCCGCGGGTTGGACGTTCACGAACCGCCGCGTCCGCCGCAATATCCGCACGCATGTCTGGATCAATTCCCGCGCCCCATTGAGCGCGCTTCAAGCTCAGACCAATCTTGCGATCGGAAGTGTCAACGCGAAGAATCTTCACGTCCACTTCTTGTCCAGGCTTCACAACGTCCAGCGGATTTTCCACCTTCTGATCAGAAAGTTCGCTGATGTGCAGCAAGCCTTCCAGACCTTCTTCAAGCTCAACAAACACGCCGAAGTTGGTGATCTTGGTGATGGTTCCCTTGACGATCATGCCTGGGCGATACGCGCTTGGAATTGCTTCCACCCATGGATCTTCAGACAATTGCTTGGTGCCCAAGCCAACGCGCTGCTTGTCGCGATCCACATCAAGCACAACGCACTTCACGCTGTCGCCCTTTTTGTAAATCTCGTTTGGATGCGCAACTTTCTTGGTCCAGCTGATGTCACTGACATGCAAAAGACCGTCAATTCCAGGCTCAATCTCAACAAATGCGCCGTAGTTGGCCAAGTTGCGGATCTTGCCTTCAATGATGGTTCCGTTTGGATATTTCTCGGCAACAAGTTCCCAAGGATTGACCTCGGTCTGCTTCATGCCCAGGCTGATCTCCAACTTCTGCTTGTCAATTTCAAGAATGACAATGTCAATTTCGTCGTTCACGTTCACAACTTCACTTGGATGATTCACGCGGCGAGTCCAACTCATTTCGCTGACGTGCACCAGGCCTTCAATGCCTTCTTCAAGGCGAACAAACGCGCCGTAGCTCATCAAGCTGACAACGGTTCCCTTCAGGCGAGAATTGACCGGATACTTCTTCTCGATCTCCTCCCATGGGCTGGCTTCCTTCTGCTTCATGCCAAGGGCAATCTTTTCGCGCTCTCGGTCGATGTTGAGAATCTTGACTTCGACCTCGTCGCCAATCTTGACGATTTCGGTTGGATGATTCACGCGGCCCCAACTCATGTCGGTGATGTGCAGCAAACCATCAAGACCACCAAGATCAATGAACGCGCCGAAGTCGGCGATGTTGGTCACGATGCCGCGCACAATGTCGCCCTCGTTCACCTTGTCCATCAACTTGCGCTTGGAATCTTCACGCTCATCTTCGATCAACTTGCGACGGCTGATGACGATATTGCGTCGCTCAAGATCAATCTTGAGAATCATGGAACGCACTGTTTTGCCGATGAATTCGCCAATATCGCCTGGACGGCGAACATCAACTTGGCTGGCTGGAAGGAACACTGGCACGCCAATGTCCACCAAAAGTCCGCCCTTGATCTTGCGCAACACTTTGCCTTCAACAATGTCGCCTTCCTTGCGGCTGACAAGCACTTGCTCCCAACCGCGAATGCGGTCGGCCTTGCGCTTGGAAAGCATAATGCTTCCGTCTGGCGTTTCAGTTTCTTCAACAAGGACTTCAACTTCATCACCGATGGTGACGCCGCCTGATTCCTCAAATTCTTCTTTTTGAACTTGACCTTCGCTCTTGCCGCGAATGTCAACAATGACAAAGTCGCCGCTGATACCAACAACGCGTCCTTTGACGATGTTGCCGGTTCCAAGTGACGCAACTTCTGCGCCAAGGATTTCTTCAAGATTGAGTTCTGTTTGTCCGTACGCCTCGCGGAGCATTTTGTCCGCGATGCCTGCTTCAAGAGCGAGGGCTTCAATGAGATTGTGATTAACCATGTTGTCGTTTCAATAGGGTGCGTGATGAGCCGCGCGGACCACGCCGCGAAATCGGCCAGGAATAAACGCCCCGGACACGCGTCCGTGAAAGGCGCCGGCGAAATGCCGGGTCGATGATGGTAGCGAAAAAGCCGCTTGAATTGAAGGGCAATTGAAAGTTTCCTTCGGCCGAAGGAAATGGTTTTATTTCATGCTTGCGGCAGCGCTTGCGCTTGGGAATCGCTGACCAGCGTGGCTTTTCTTTGTCGCTTGCGCGCGCGGCGCATGTGGACAAATCCCCACGCGCCTACCACATTGATCATGAGGCAGACAAAGAAACTCCAAGCGCCAAGGTTGTGGCCTTTGAGCCACTCGTACAAACCCACCGCGAGAAACGGCGCGATCAGACCGCGGATTCCATTCAGTGTGACATGAACGCCCATGTATTCCGCGTCGCGCTCGGGCGGAGCGAAATCTTGGTGGCCCAAATTCCACGCCAAGCTTCCGCCAGCGAAACCAATGCCAAGCAGAGCGCCGGAAATATAAAAGAGCGGCATGGATTTGGCCAGCGCCGCGATGAAAATAAGCGCGGCCGCGCTTACAAAGGTCCACGCGTGGATGTCGCGGAAGTCAACCACATGCG
>CAJACJ010000556.1 GCA_903938205.1 uncultured bacterium | reverse complement strand
TACGGAACATGCGCGCCAACGCACTTCATCAGACTTTGCACGCTCGCTGGATTGTGAGCGCCGTCCACCAAAATACGTGGACGCTCGCTGATGACTTCCATTCGGCCAGGAACTTTGACGTTACCAAGTCCGCGCGTAACTTTATTTTCTGGGCAATCAAACCCACGGCTCTTTAAAATATCAACGGCGGAGAGTGCTAGACCGCAATTTGAACTTTGGTGCTCGCCAGGAAGCGGCACGGGCAAATGTTCCAATCGGCTGGTCTTGGTGTACAAGCACACGCGCGCATGTGGCCCCAGATCTGGATCTGAGCAGAAGCGACTTGAGAACTCAATGTCCTTGTTCACCACGCGCAGATCGGCACCAACTTTTGTGGCAACATCGCGGAACACTTTTTCAACATCGGCTGGCGGATCAAAGACAAGCGCGGTCACGCCCTTCTTGAAAATACCTGCTTTTTCACGGGCAATTTGTGGCAATGTGTTGCCAAGCAACTTGCAATGGTCGTAGTCAATAGTGGTGATCACGCACACTTCTGGCGTAATCACATTCGTGCTGTCAAGGCGTCCACCAAGACCCACTTCAATCACCGCGATGTCCACGGCTTCGTTGGCGAAATGCTTCAAACCAATCGCAGTCATCACCTCGAAGAAGGTCAACTGCTCGTTCAACTTCAATGAAGCCTTGGCCACCTTGCGAATTAAATCAGTGAAATCATTTTTGCTGATGGGCTTGCCGTTCACCACGACGCGCTCGCGCACATCCACCAAGTGTGGACTGACAAACTCGCCAACGGTGTAGCCGCACTCGCGCATCATGCTTGCGATCATGGCCACGGTGCTTCCTTTACCAACTGTTCCCGCCACATGCACAGTCTTCACTTCATCTTGTGGATCGCCCATCAACGTAAGCAACTTGCGCATGCGATCCAACTTGAAAGCGTTGTCGGAATATTGCACATTGCGAATCTTTTCATAGTCCGTTCGGTCGTGCAGCCAACGCAAGCACAACGGATAGGTCGATAAATCAGGAAGCTTGGCGGATTTCAATTCCGGCTTGGTCTCTGGCTTGGCTTCGATTGTGGCCTTGACTGGCTTTGCAGATTTCAGAACGGGCTTGGCAGACTTCTTGGTGGTCGTTCGTGACATGCGTTTGATACTATGAAATATGGGGTTACAATTCAAATTGAATCAGTTAAAGTCATTTTTAACAACGACTTACATTAAAATTCAGGAAATGGGATTTGGGTCGAATTTTGGACAGAAGGATTGTCGCGGAGCTGTTTACACCGTTGAGCTAGCGCCATTCATGTTTTGGATAGCGCCGCCGCAATTCATTGCGCAATTGTGGATAGAGCGTCTTCCAAAATCCACCAAGGTCGCTGGTCACTTGAAGTGGCCGCATGTTGGGGCCAAGAATTTCCAACACAATGGGCGCGCGTCCGCCACACACGGCGGGAGTTGTTTCAAGTCCATACAGCCACTGAATTTTCGCGGCACCGCGCGGTGGCGCGCCAACTTCATATTGCAACGGCATGTTGCGACCACTTGGCAACGCCAGCGCGCTTGGAGCCATGCGCTCCACAAAACGTTGCTCGTCATAGGAGAGTGCGTCCTTCACAGCGGCAAGACACGCGCGTGTTTGAAGCTCGCTGGCGCGCGCGGCTCCACTGACAATTTCCAATTGAATGCATTCAACATCAGACGGGTCATAGATCAGAAGATTTTTTTCCGGAAACCACTGTGCAACGCAACGCACGCGCTCTATCCACTGCGTCACTTCTTCGTTCCACAACGGTAATTGCAAAACGCCTTCTTGAATTTTGCTCACCAGAATGAGGGCTGCTTGCGCCATATCTTTTGGGGGACGACTGATGGATGTCAGCGCAATGTCATCAAATGATTGTTCTTGCGCCTCCTCGACGGCGCTGAGTGAATCATTCCATCGCATCAGGCGCGCGGTTGAAAATCGCTTGGAATAGGCTTGTTCTAGCCAATTCTGCTCCACCGGCGCGGCCAGTGAAAGCAATTGCGCCGTGGGATCTCCAGGGTTCTCGCGCGCCTGCAACGCGATCATGAAACCCGAGCGCGCGACAATAGAATCTCGATCAACAAGCGCCTTGCGTCGACCCGAACCCAACACGTGCGGCCGATGCGTGTCTGGCTTCCAGACAATGTGATCGGCGTAGCCGGCGACAAGCGACAGCGTCAAATCCGAAAGTGAGTCGCTGCTGTCCAAAGTTGAACCCATGCGCAGCGCCGAACGCGTGGCCTGCTCCAGTCGATCCGCGGCGCGAACAACTTCGCGAATGGACTCCTCCGAAATTTCAATAGTGCGTGGCAACTTACGCGCTTGCCACGCATCCAGAATTCTCTCGCGCACCAATAGATCGCTTGGCTCTTCGCCCGCGTGCAACATGTTCAGCAACGCGTTGGGATTGGCGGAACGCACAATGTCGCGCTCTGAAATCAACGCGGCCCACTTGGACGCGCGCCGCAAACATCC
>CAJACJ010000555.1 GCA_903938205.1 uncultured bacterium | reverse complement strand
GCATGCCGGAAATCGCCGAGCGCCTGCACCGCGAGTTGCGTAAGCGACACATGTGCGAGTACGACCCCAAGCAAACCATCGGCAAGCGTTACGCGCGCATGGATGAGGCGGGAACTCCGTTCTGCATCACGATTGATTCGGAAACGCTGACCGCGCAGACCGTCACTATTCGTCATCGCGACACGCAGTTGCAGGAGAAAATGCATATCGACGCCGTGCCCGCGTGGCTTGATGCGCAAGTTGGTTGACGTGTAAGTTGGTCCATCAGCAAAGAGGCGCAACAGAGGCTTGCACAACGATTTTATTTTCGCGTGCGCAAGCCTGAAGCGACCTGCATTGAGCATGCGCCGCAGTTCTTGCAGAAAATAAAATCAGGATCACTCTTTATTCAGTTGCACTCACCACTATTGATCAGCGCAAGTCCAAGATCGGCTCCATCAGTTTCGCCACTGTGATCAAAGTCAGCGCTTCCACCCATGTTGCCCCACTGCAACAAAATGCCGGCGATATCCGCTGAATCCACAGTGCCGTTCTGATCAAGATCGCCAACGCACGGTGGTTCGTTGGTGGCGCCACCAGGATACGTCGCAATTTTCCACTGGTTACACGCTTGCTTTAAATCGTAAATGGCAAAGTTGTTCATGGGCATGGCAATTCCATTGCCTGCGCTGTCTTGATAAATAGTCTTCGTTGCATCAGTACCCTGCGTTGCGTTTCGAAACTGATCCACAAACGACACGAAGTTGTCCGAGGTCCAATAGCCGAAGAACGGAAGCAGTGTGTCCTTCTCCGCACTGAAGGCGAAGAAGATCCGATTCACCATTGATTGCGTCATGGATGGCGAGCCCCAGTCAAATGGAATCTCAGTGTAATAAAACGGAAGTGGCGAAGTTCCCGCGGTGACTTGTGGACCTGTTGCTCCGGCAATCAACGCGTTCGGTGCGACACTGCCAGAAGAAAGCGGCAACACCCATGAAAGTTGCTGCGTGATATCGGGAATAAATGTTCCGTCCGGTTTTGAAATGGCGATGCGCGTGTAATCCTCGTAGGGGGAAAACTTATTTGTGAAATCAAAGTTGGTTCCAGTGCCGGTGATTTGCACATTAGGCGCGCCCTGCGGGGTTGCCATAATGGAACCCACGCTTGGAACCGAAGGAATTCGCTGCAAAGAGCGTTGAAACGCAAGCGCCGCAACCGCGGGACTTGTAGGCAATGGTGTTGCGGAATCATTGCAACCGCAATTATTCATCCAGCGCCAATAGGAACCTTGCGTGAGAATTTTTCCAGCATCGGGTTTACCTACGGGCACTCGTCCACAACCAACATAGGCCTCTAAATACACCGACTGCAGCAAACTTGTGTTGTCGCCCGCGGCTCGCCAAGAAGGCGGCGCGATTCCTTGGGTAAAGCTCGCTAACTCTGGCGATGCGGCGTCTAACACACCTATCAAGTCACTCGCCATTGGAAAATCACTCACGTTCACCTTGGCAAAATTCTGCGAATCAACTTCAAGCGCCAAACCAATTCGCAGCGCCGACAAACCATTCACGCGCTTTTGATTGTCTAGCCAATCCACAATGCGCTGATATGCAATAGACGCGCAGGGACAAGTGTTGTCCGACATCACGCAATTCGGCTCGTTGGGATTAGCGCAACCCATTTCAGGATCAACGGTCAGGCCTTTGATTGGATTGCCGCCAGCAAGCGCTGGATTTCCCATGAGTGTGGTCAACCATGTGAACGCGTCGGGCAAATCATTCCACACATCTGGAAGCTGCAGCGTTCCTGAACTTGGTGGCGTTGCCACTTGTGGCCACGATGATCGATCAATTAATACCTCCACTTCAACCGCTGGCGATTGGGCGTGCAATTCTTGCAAGAAGCCCACAAAATTCGTGGACCCAATGGCGGTCACTGCTGCGTCGTTGGCGTTGTAGAAGCTGTAATCACTCGCCGACGTTGGATTGCTGACATACAACACAAGTCGTTGCGGCGGATGTTGCGCGCAATAGGTGAGCAACCATTCGTGATACGCGGCCAGCGTCACTTCGCTTGGCGCCGCGTCGCGGTAATCCCACATGACAAAATTCATCGCGTCAAAAGTTGGAGTGCTCATGAGATTGGGCTTGATCCACGTCGGCGGCAAATCATTGAATTCAAAAATTCCCATTTGCGGTGGCGCACTCGGACTTCCCCAAAACGGCATGAAGGTGGTGAGAAATTGTTTTTCAAACTGAATGAATTCGTCCACGCCAGCGCCAGGACCTGCGATTGGCGCGTCCCACGTTCCAAACGCGTCAATGAGCGAACCCGCGCGCTGCTTGGAAAAGTTCTCAATGGAAAACAGCAAGCAAATGCGTGAAAGATCTTGGCCAGCGAACGCATTAGCCGGCGCATGACTGCCGAATAAAAATCCAAATGTGGACGCGGGCGTTGCATCCGTTGGATCGCCCATGATTTGCGCCACGGGGTTCAACGCGCTCGCGGCCAACGAATAAATTGTGTTGGGCAGCGCGGGTTGCGGATCGGCTCCAACATTCGCGCCCGCCGCATAGGCGTCCAAATAAGTCGTACCGTGTGAATCCTTGTACATGTTGTACAGCTCTAAATAGGCAAAATCTAAAATAGGCGCGGTCCATGAATCCGTTGGCGTGCCTGGGTTTTCCCATGCCAACGCTCCGCTCATTGCGGTAAATCCAAATGTCATTGCGGACTTCACATAGCCCACTTGCGTTGGACCTGCCGGCCACAGAGTGGCTTGGTACGCGCGCACGGGATTCAGCGTGGTGTCGTCGGCGGCAATGCCGCTGCTTTCCGTCTCTATATTCACTTCTGAAATCAACAGCGGACAACCCGCCGCCGCCAAAAGTTGATTGGCTTGGTTGGCCCAGTAATAAGGCTTCATCCATTTCACGGCTGAAGACGTGATGACAGTTGGATCTGGATTCCAATTCCAATCTTGCGCGTGGGTGAAATCTGGAATCAACGAAATCGTTCCGGTGTATCCATTGGCCGACAAGCCGCGGATGCATTTGAGCAACCCCGCATCCAGGCTGAGTTGAAAATTGGTGGCGATGGATGGATCTACGCTTTGCGGATCGGCCAAGCGCAACAACAACTTAGTGCCTTTGAGATACTGCGGCGTAGTGGCAAATTGAATGACGTTGTTGTAGAAAGTTGAATCGCCATTGTCGCGCTCAATCCAAATGATTTGCGGCTGGG
>CAJACJ010000554.1 GCA_903938205.1 uncultured bacterium | reverse complement strand
CCTCAACCTTGGTCGCCAACTCAGACGCCTGCGGGTACTGCTGGGGCTCCGAAAGGCAATGGCGCCAAGCCAGATCCAAACAATGAATTAATGAATGAGGGCGATGAAGTGGATGGCAACGCGGCTGGCTCTGCAAAGAGTGGAACGAAAAATAAAAACACCAAAGGTGCTGCGGCGGCTGCGAAAAAAACGTTGCCCTCTGAAAATACAAGCACCGCAGCAAGCGAGCAAAAGCCCGAGTGGTCCGTGTTGTTAATGACATTCACCGAGCAAGGGCACGCAGAAGCAGCCAACGCCACGCGTGAGGCTATTGCCAAGCGGTATCCAAATCTTGCCGCGGCCCGCGTGTGCGCGCTTGAAAAAGGAAGTGCGATTGTGTTCGGAAATTTTATTGGCCTTGATGACGCAAATGCCAAGCCCACAATCGCCATGGTGAAGGCCATTGAGGAAAATGGTGTGAAGCCATTTGCGCGTGCCTATTTAGTTCGATTGCAAACCACATCTAACCAAGCGAAGCAGGGGCCATACGACTTGTCGAAGGTGCGCGCGCGATTTCCAAACGTGGTTCCATTGTTCACCGTCAAGGTGGCAACATGGAGCGACTTTCAAAGTGGTGAAATTCCGTTTTCGGAATTGCAAAGAAAAGCGGAGGCGTATTGCGCTGAACTTCGTCTGCAAGGTTTAGAGGCCTATGTGAAACATGACGCCGATGATCGATCAAGCACTGTCACGATTGGCGCTTTTGATTCATCGGCGTATGACGCGCGCAGCACATTGTTTCACCCTGATGTGGAAAAAATCATGAAGAAATTCCCCATCATGTTGGTCAACGGTGAGCCGCTGTTTATGCCGCCACCACGGGGTCTGACCAATGCAAAACCATCTGCAAAACCCTGCATTTTGATAGAAGTTCCGCGATGAGTGGAGCGCAAGAAAGTCCACTGCTTGGTCAACCCAAAGCTATAAGTGCGCTCACTCGCGCGTTTGCAAGCTCCCGCGTGCATCATGCGTGGATTTTGCATGGGCCCATGGGTGTTGGTAAATCCTTGGCCGCCAAAGTTTTCGCTGGATTAGTCCTTGATCCAGCTACAACTCCCGCCGACGTCGCGTCGTTTGCGCCACCTACTGGCACCGAAGATGCCGCGCTTCTGAACGCTGGATCACATCCAGATTTTATTGTGATTCGAAAAGAATTGGCAGCCGTAAGTCAAAGCCGTGAACTGCGCGACAAAAAACAAATGAACATTCCGGTGGATTTACTGCGCGAGACTTTAATTGGCGGAGTGGATGGCGAAGGCCGCATGTTGGATTCCGCCGTGCAGCGAACGCCCGCCCGTGGCCGCGCCAAAGTGTTTGTAATTGACGAAGCCGAACTGCTTGAAAACGAGGCGCAAAATGTGCTGCTGAAAACCTTGGAGGAGCCACCGCTTGGCACCTATCTTTTTTTAGTGACTTCGCGCGAAGACCGATTGCTTCCAACCATTCGCAGTCGCTGTCATCGTGTTTCGTTTGGTCCGCTTGCGCCTCATGCCATGCAACAGTGGTCGGATCAACATGATTGGCAAGTTGATGGCGCGGAGCGGACATGGTTGCTGCAATTTGCAGAAGGCAGTCCAGGGTTAGCTTTGCTTGGTTCCAAATTTGGTTTGTATCAATGGTGGCAAACGTTGCATCCGCAATTCAAGCAATTGGATCAAGGTAATTTTCCGCCTTCGCTCGCTGAAGAAATGAGCAAATGTGCCGAGGAATACGCTGAAAAATTGATCAAGGACAACGAAGGCGCCAGCAAGGACGCGGCCAATCGTCAAGGGGTGGGAATGCTGGTGCGCCTGGCTGGTTTGCATTTGCGCCAGCGACTTATGAATGCCGCGGCCGCGAATGATCGCGAGGCGCTTGACGCTATTCAACGCGCCATGCGCACGCTCGACACTTTCGAAGAGGCCGTTCGCGCCAATGTGAATTTAAAATTGGTCATGTCCTCTCTTGTGGCAGCGTGGAGCCAAGCCTGCGCGCCGGTGGCGATTCGATGAAATTCTGCCATGCCAAACAGCAAGTTCTTCAAGAGTGCCAAATCGCACAAATTTCAAAGTAGCACCGACTCGGCGGTTTCATAAGCGCAACGCTTTAATACAGGACAGGTCTTACGCAACATACGAATGCACATCATGGGCACAATGCAAGAAATAGAACGAGTTTGGATTGCGCGCGCAATGCCCGTGCTGCCAGCGGGTGCAGTGATTTGGAAAATTCAACAAGGCTATTTACCAGAGCATTCCGTCCACGATCAAAATTTTCGCGAAGGACGCATTCGATCGGTTGAGTTTGGCGACGGAACCGTGGAATATTTCCACACCATTAAGCAAGGGCAAGGCGTTGTGCGCCAAGAAACCGAGCAGTCGCTTGATCGCGCGGCATTTGAAAGGCTTTGGCCGCTGACGCAAGGCAAGCGCATTCGCAAAGTGCGTCATCGTGTGAGTGAGGTGGGACTGACTTGGGAAGTTGATGAGTTCCTTGATTTTCCATTGGTCATGGTGGAGGTTGAACTTCCAAGCGAGCACGCGCCGTGCGACTTTCCCCAGTGGCTTGCCGCCGACATTGTGCGCGAAGTTTCCCATGATCCGCGCTATCGAAATCACGCCTTGGCGGTGCATGGTTTGCCCAAATAATCCCGCGAAATCTTGCTAACATCACCCCCTTCGGAGTTTATAAAAATGGCCACACCAATCCACTGCACCGTTGTCACACCAAACGCAATCAGCCTTGAAGAAAAGGCCACTTATGTTTCATTTGAAGCATGGGATGGACAAGTTGGCGTCATGCCTGGCGCAAGTCCCTTTCTTACAAAGCTTGGAACTGGCTTGCTCACCGTGACAAGCGCCACGGGATCAACTGTTCAATTATTAACTGATGGCGGTTTCGCTCAAATGCAGGGGGACAATTTAACTCTGCTCGCTGACAGCACGGTGGATATTTCAAGCATTGATGCGAAGCAAGCGGCTGCCATGCTTGCCGACGCAAATCAAAAAGCAATCGCGCCTGGGACTACTTCAGCCGCCGCTCGTGAATCAGTTGAGCGCGCGCAACGCGTGGCTCAAGCCAAGGTCCAAGCAGCGAGCAAGCGATCTGGTCAACGCGCTTGATGTCAGTTGTGTGAACAAATTCAGACGCCGCACGGACAATGAAATTCGCGGCACAAAGGTGAAGCATGGAATCGCAAGAAGTGACAGATCAATCTGAAGTCTCCGCCGAAGTTACCGCGTTTATGAAGGCACCCGATGAAACTCCATGCGCTGATCAATCGATTGAATCGCGCGTCGAGGCGGTATTGCTTTCCATAAGCCGTCCACTGAGTGAAGCCAAATTGGTTGACATGCTTGGGTTAGGTTCTGTCAGTGCCAAAGATAAAATGCCGGCGACCATGGTCAAGCAGGCGATAGACCACTTGAACACCGAGTACGCGCAGTCCGGTAGAAGTTTCCGTATTGAGCGTTTGGCCGGCGGCTGGCAGCTGCTCACTCTCAGCAAATTTGGACCCCTTTTGACGCGTGTGCACGGCGCCAAGTTGCAAGGTCGTTTGACACCGGCTGCGTTGGACACATTGGCCATTATTGCCTATCGGCAACCCACTTTGCGTTCCGAGCTTGAAGCGGTGCGTGGCGTTGCTTGCGGCGATATTTTGCGGGGCTTAATGGAAAGGCGCTTGGTGCGAATCACTGGACGCGCAGAAGAGCTTGGCCGGCCAATGTTGTACGGAACAACAAGCGAGTTTCTGAGGGTCTTTGGAATTTCACGCATTGAAGATTTGCCGCAAGCGCGCGAACTTCGCAACCCAGTGGGCTAACCACGCTCTTTTCACAGCAGAGTTGGGGCTCTTGTTCGCCAAGGGCGGACCGTGAACTGTTCTTGTATTTCAAATTGAAATTTCTTCCGCGGCATACAAATATGCCCGCACTATCGAATCAATGTAAAAACGAAACGAGTCCTGTTTAAAGGACTCGTAACGCAAACGGGGGAGTGACCTGAGCGGGGTTGCCGGATATTTCTCACGGCGCGCCCGCAATTTTTAGTGACGACTTAATTGAATCGTCGTCGTCGTTTCATAATCACACCGGTAAATCCAAGCAGAGCCAGCGCGCCTGGAGCAGGCACGGTTGCCGCCCAAACTCCGCCGAATGAAACTGTTGATTTTGCGGAAAGATCAAATTGAAATTGGTAGCCAAGGCTGGAGCCAGCTGTGGAAAGTGCGTTGTAAGGCGTGATTGTGCTTAGTGGAATCAATGTTGAAACGGATCCTGGGCTTGAGAATGTGAAGGAACTCAATAATTGTGAATTGACTCCCGGCGAAACTCCGTCGCGAAGACCTTGCCAAATTGGATTTGCTCCAATGGAAGAGATGGTGGAAGCCGAGCTGGAGTTGCTCGTCAAGGTTCCACCCAAGTTTCCTGAAAATTTCCATTGACCAGTCGTTGCGAGAGCGTTTGGAACATCCAATACAATGTTGAATCGTTTGGTTGCGGAGCCAAGGTTTGCAATCGTGAAACCATTGGTCACGAAAGAACTGGAGTCGGATTTGGAGGCGAGATCCCATCCAACAATCCAAGAAGTGACGGGATAGCCGTCACCAACCGATCCCGCATAACTGTAATCGTTAAGGGGAGTGAGTTGACCTTCCTGAAGGGTGGTGGATTTGCTCCCGTCCACGGTGATTTGCAAATTAAGAATTGGACCAGCCAACGCAGACCCCGAAAGTGCTGCAGCGGCGACTGAAATAATTGTAAACTTAAACATCTTTTCTTCCCTCTACTAAATTTTTTTATTCCCAACAACAAGTTGAGAATTGTGATTTAACCTTTTCAAACCATTTCAAACTCTGAACTAACCATCTATTTCAAACATCCCATTGTCAAAATGAGATTTGGATTATTTGTAAATTTTCAATAACTCACTCGGCGGCGTCTGCTTAAACCGAACCCGCCTGCAATGCAAATTAAAGCAAGGGCGCCAGGTGTTGGTATGGCAACAACTTCAAATGTGCTGGAAATAACCGCTTGATCACCAGCTGAAAGAATGAATTTCAACTGTGATTTAATAATGTCACTGATGTTTCCCAGAACGCCATAATTTTGGGGAGTAAATTGAGCGGAGTAAGAACCTTGCCCAAATGGACTGGCTGTAATACTTGTGGGTGGGGTTAATGAGGCCACTTGTGTGTTGTTGACGAAGTTAGAAAATATTGAGGTCGTTCCAACACTTTTAACATATGCACCACCGCCACGGATATCCGTAACGAGAATGGCCAGAGAACCCTGACCGCAGGTATTGCCCAGATCGGATGTGAGGGTGAATTCTTTATTAAAGTCATATTCCTTTTCCGAGGTCGTGTTATTTGAAAATACGACAGAAATGGTAACTAAAGCAGCTTTGGCCCCAGATGCGATCATTGCTGTTGCAAGTAATGGCATAACAAATCCTTTTCCTAAACCCTTTTGTAAATACATAACTTTCCCTTTCCTCAGATCTTATTATTTTGAACCCGGTACGCGGCTAACAAATAACCGCGACCTTCCCTCAACCTATTATCTGCTTGCTTGCGCAAGACGGATATCTCTTCAAT
>CAJACJ010000553.1 GCA_903938205.1 uncultured bacterium | reverse complement strand
GCTGGGAAAATATCCGTAATGAATAAATTTTGCCGCCGCACATGCGAGGTTCTCAGTGGCTAATTCTGTCCATCAACAGTCAGACAAAAATTCTGGGGAGCCATCATCAACATCATTGTTGAAGGATGTTGGCTCGCCCTCGCATGATTCCGCCACCACGCATGTCACGGGCAAGTCAGAATTTGTTGATGACCGATCCATGATGAAAGGCGAACTGCATTGTGGACTTGTCTACAGTCCATATGCGCGTGCGCGCTTGAAATTGCTTGACCTAGCGCCGGCGCTCAAAATTGCTGGTGTGGAGTGCGCCATCACGGCCGCGGATGTTGCGCACAATATGTGGGGCGGAATTTTTGCGGATCAACCTGTGATTGCCGCGGAACAAACAAATTTTGTTGGCGAAGTGGTGGCGGTGCTGGGCGCGCAAACCAAAGAATCCTTGGCGCAAGGCTTGGTCGCTGTGGTGGCCCAGTGGGAAAAACTTCCTGATATTCGCAGCATTGATGAGGCCGTGGCGCAAGAAAGTTTCATTGGTCACCTGCGAACTATTTCCAGGGGCGACGCGCAGGCCGCGCTTGCATCTTCGCCGCGCAAGATAAAAGGCGTGTTAAAGATTGAAGGTGCGGATCACTTTTATTTGGAAAGTCAGGCCGCCGTGGTGTATCCACGCGAGGACGGTCAGTTTGAAGTGCATTCGTCCACGCAACATCCAACGGAAACGCAGCACGTGGTTGCAAAGGCGTGCGGCATTGCGTTTAGCGATGTGGTGTGCGTTGCCAAAAGATTGGGCGGAGGTTTTGGCGGCAAAGAAACGCAAGCTTCACCATTTGCGGCGTACGCGGCGCTTGTTGCAAAGCGCACAGGTCGCGCCGCGCGCATTGTGTTGACCAAGGATGAGGACATGATCATGACGGGCAAGCGCAACCCGTTTCAAATTCACTATGAATGCGGCTTTGATGACAGCGGAAAAATTCTCGCACTTGACGCCATGTTGTATTCCGACGGCGGCGCCTATGCGGATTTATCCACGGCCATCATGGAGCGCGCGTTGCTGCATTGCGACAATGCGTACTTTATTCCCGTCGCCAGATTGCGCGGTCAAGTGTGCCGCACCAACTTTCATCCGCACACCGCGTTCCGTGGTTTTGGCGGTCCCAAAGGTGTGGCGCTGATCGAAATGATTTTGGAGGACATTGCGCGCGTGCTTGGTCGCGACGCGTTAGATGTGCGCAAGTTGAATTGTTACGGTCCCGGCCGCGACACAACTCCGTACGGGCAACTTGTGGAAAATAATTGTCTACCCGAACTTTTTGAAACGCTGGAGAAGAAGTGCGACTACCGCGCGCGTCGCCAGGAAATTGATCAATGGAACAAGGATGGCGAGCGTAATCCGCACGCGCATCCGCGTGGACTTTCATTGACCGCGGTGAAGTTTGGTATTTCATTTTCCACGCGCTTCATGAATCAAGGCAACGCGCTTGTGAATGTGCACACCGATGGAACGCTGCAAGTTTCTACCGGCGCCGTTGAAATGGGTCAAGGCGTGAACTCGCGTATTGCGGCGCTTGTGGCGGAGCAATTTGGTTTGCCGATTGCCGCAGTTCGCATCATGCCCACTTCAACCGAGAAGAATGCGAATACTTCTCCAACCGCCGCCAGTGCCGGCACGGACCTAAATGGATCCGCTGCAGTGATGGCGTGCGAGAAAATAAAGCAGCGACTTGCAGCGCTGGCGTTTGAGTTGCGAAATATTCCACATGAACATTGGCCCACCAAGACTGCGGGTTTGGGAACGCAACCAGAGATTGCAATTACAAATTGCGTGGGGAAATACAAATTGGTTTCAAGTGGAATGTTGAATCGCGTGAATGTTGGCGCAAATGCGGGGAAGAATGAGAACGCGAATACTGACACTGAATCTCAATCGCAAAATCAAACGCTTGTGGAGTTTCGCGACGCATGCGTGTTTGTCACTGAGCCCGCGAAGGCGACTTTCAAAATTGAATTCGCGCAACTTGTGCGCGAGGCGTATTTCAATCGTGTCTCTGTGAGCGAGTATGGCCATTACGCGACAGCGCATCTCGCCTTTGACAAAATAAAAGGGCAAGGTCGTCCATTTCTCTACTTCACGCAAGGCGTTGCGGCAAGCGAAGTGCAACTTGACAGCCACACTGGAGAAATCAAAGTACTGCGCGTTGACATGTTGATGGATGTTGGCCGACCTGTGAACCACGCGCTTGACATGGGGCAAGTTCTTGGCGGATTTGTGCAGGGAATGGGCTGGGTCACCACGGAGCATTTGGTCTACAACGACAACGGTTTGCTTGTGTCGCATTCGCCAAGCACATATAAAATTCCAAGCGTTCAAGACACGCCGCGTATTTTCAACGTGGACTTTATTGTGAATCAAGGCAACATCGTGAATGTGCGCGCTACCAAAGCCACTGGGGAGCCGCCACTGTTGCTGGCTATTTCTGTATGGACCGCGGTGCGCGACGCAATCGCGTCGGCGCGATTGGTGAATGTCGTATCAAAGAACTCAGACAATTCCATCACTGCCGCAGCAAGTCACGATCACGCAATTGCGCACAACAAAAACATATTGCCGCAGTCCAGCGACATGGCAGATCTTGTTGAACTTGCCATTCCCGCCACAGCGGAGCGCGTACTGCGCGGACTTTCTCCCGAAATGTTCGCTCAGTGGGAATCACCGTCAATCCCATGAGCCGCGTGATCGCCGACTATCTAGAACAAGCCAGCAAACTCACCGAACGCGGCGTGGTGTTTGTAACCATCACCATGGTTCAGCCAGAGGGACACGTGCCGCAGGACATTGGCGCCAAAGCGATCGTGACGGAGAGTGGTCTTGC
>CAJACJ010000552.1 GCA_903938205.1 uncultured bacterium | reverse complement strand
GATAAATGTTGCGGACATTGTCTTTCCGGACGCGCGTGGAAAATTGTGAGCGAGTTGGGCTTGCGTGAGTTGGTTGAATCGGTTTCCACAGGCGCAACTGCTCAGGTGGCGTGGCGCAGTGGAGCGCAAGGATTTGAAATGAATTTGCCTGCGTTCGGCGCCATTACGCCGCGCGTGGAGCTGGACAAAAAATTACTAGATGAAGCCGAACGCATTGGCGTGCGCGTGGTGCAACCTGCCACGGCGAAATGGTTGGATGCGCAAAAATTCGCGGTTCGACTGGCTGAGCACACGTGTGTTGTGGATGCAAAGTTGGTCATTGCCGCGGATGGTCTTGGTAGTGGCATCGCTCGCGCGCGCGGTTGGAATCCTACTAGTCCTGGACGCAAGTACGGATTCGCTGGTTCGTGGCGCGCGCCCAACGCGCTCGCCAATTGGTCCGGCGAGCGAATTGAAATGCGCGTGGTGCGTGGGGGATATCTTGGAATGGTCGCCGAGTCGCATGAACAAATTCATGTGGCTGGCTTGATCGATCGCAATTCAAAACTGGGTCGCCCCGATGAGTTGCTAAATGAAGTGGCGCGGTCGTGGCCGTTGCTTGCAGCTGCGTTGCAAGAAGGCAGGCCAAGTCGATGGAACGCGGCGGGGCCGTTGCCCTGGAAGCCCACGCGTATTGCCGATGAGTCGACAGCATTGGTGGGGGACGCAGCGGGATATGCCGAACCATTTTCCGGCGAGGGAATGCGCTGGGCATTTGAGAGCGCGTATGGATTGACGCGCGCGTGGCGTCAGCACGGCGGTTGGAGCGCGGAGGCGGCGCAAACATATTCGAAGTGGCATAGCGATCACATTGCGAGCAGGCAGCAAAAAACGCTGCGAATGGCCTGGTTTCTTGAGCAACCCACGCGTGCCTATGTGATATGCAAGGCGGCGCGAACATTTCCTAGAGTCGCTTCGTGGCTCGCTTGTAATATGACTCGATGAACGTGCGCGTTGAATCAATGGGCTTTGCAACGCCTTTCTATGAGCGCACGCAACACGATATTGGGCGCGAGCAAGCGCAATTGTGGAATTTAAAATCATCTTCACAAGAACGATGGGAACGCATGGTTCACAATTGCGGCATTGAGCGCCGCGCCGCGGTCATGCCACTGCAAGAAATTGTTTCATTGACAACGGCCCAGCGCATGAAATGTTTTTCGCAACACGCGCCGGCGCTAGCCGCGCGTGCTATTGAGCAAGCGTTGGCGCGCTGCAATCGAACGCCGCAAGAAATCACGGACTTGATTGTTGTCACTTGCACGGGATTTGAATCTCCTGGACCACTGCATGACATTTGCGCGCAGACGGGACTTGCGCCAAACGTGCGTACTTCGCAAATTGGGTTCATGGGTTGCTTTGGAGGTATTTGCGGATTGGACGCCGCCGCCGGCGCCGCGTTGCGGCACGAAGGTGCCGTGGTGTTGCTGGTGTGCGTGGAATTGTGCTCGTTGCATTTACGCAATGAGCGTGATGCGCAAAATATGGTTGCCAGTTTGTTGTTCGCTGACGGCGCCGCCGCGCTGATTGTCTCAAACACGCCAATTCCCAGCGTAATTACATTGCAAAAGACTCCAGGCATGATTCATGGACTTGCTCAAGATTCCGTGATGAAAACCAAAGACAGTTTTGCGCAACGTCAAGCGCTTTCATTGACTGTTGGCTCACGCCAAGCGCGGCGCATACCCAACACGACTGAAGCTATGAGTTGGCAGATCACCGACGCGGGTTTCGCCATGACGCTTGATCGAAATGTCCCCGCGCATATTGAGTCTGCGGCGCCAAGCGCGCTTGGCGACTTGAAGCAGTGCGCCATTCATCCAGGTGGCGCGGCGATATTGGATGCCATGGAGCGCGGAGCCAACGCACGACAGTGCGGCGGACTTGCCCCGGAAAGTTTGCTTGCCGCGCGCGGCGTTCTTCGCGATCACGGCAACATGAGTAGTGGCAGCGTATTTTTTGTTTTGGAGCGGTTGCTGCAAAGCGGCGCCACTGGCGAAGTTGGCTTGATCGCCTTTGGTCCAGGCTTGACCGTGGATCGCATTGATCTGACTGCGTTGCGCGCCAATACAAAGCATGTGCATGTCGACGAGTCTGACACATTTGAACAAAATCAGCGTGTTTCTTCAGAGATAGTCGTTGGCTAGGCGCCCGCGATTTCGCACTGAGGCGGCCTCGAATCTTTTATCGCAGGTGGAGTACGCCAATGTCGATGTGTTGCGGCGCATGGCCATGCATGCGCAACAATTGGCGCGTTCCATTGACCCCGATCAACTGTTCAGCGAATCATGGCTTATTGAACAAGTGACGGGCGTGCGCTCGCGTGGCGCCGATACCACCGCGTCGTTGGTTGGCTCCGCGGTGATTGATGATCTTGCGGCGCTTGCAATTCGGTTCACTGACCGCGCGCCGATTGATTCCGCGCTTGCCCCAGGCGGGGCATTTACGCTGGAACAAACTGCAAAAAAACTTGGTGTTGGTGTGCGCAGCATTCAGCGGTGGCGGAGGTTTGGTTTGATCAGCATGCGCTTTCAATTTGGAAGAACTCGCCGCATAGGTTGCGCCGGCGCGGTGATCGAGTGGTTTGAAAAGCGCCATCCAGAATTGTTGACCAAAGTGAAACGTCCCGCGCCAACGCAACAGGCGCGACACAAATTATTAACGCACGCAAAGGTGATCGCCGCAGGCGGGGGAACGCTCAATGCGGCGGCTGTTGAATTGGCGCGCGCGGAAAAAACCACTATTCCCGTTGCGCGGCGCGCGTTGGAGCAACTCGAGAAAAATGGCTCTATTTCCCCGCTCAAACGCCGAATTGTCTTGAACGAGTCAAAGGCGGGATTGGCTTGGCGAAGTTGGATGCGTGGCGTGGATTTGAACACCATTGCGCGACGCGTTGGGCAAACACGCGTGTCCGTATTGCGCACAATTGCCAAGCAACGACTACGGCGAATTCAAGCGTGCTTGAAGCCAGTGGTGCCGCTGGCAACATTTCAGCGCGTCGATGCCACGGAAACATTGTTGGCACCGATGGAAGTTCGCCAACATTTGGCGCATGGAGCTTGGCCCACGCAACCGCGAGATTTTCTTGCGGCCTTCGCGCCTGTGTCGCAAGCGCGCAAAAACATGGTTGCTATCGACGGCATGCAACTGACCGCACTGCGATTTCTTTTGTGGCAAGCCGAGCAGGTGATGTTCAACGCGGGCACGCCAACAAAAACGGTTTCAAATAAAAAGTCCAGCCGAAAACTTGTGGCAACCAAAGCGTCCCCAATCAGCAACACTGAAAGTCTGTGGATAAATCTTGATCGCTGCGAAACCGCCTTGCGGTGGGCGGCGCGAATTCGTCTGACTCTTGTGCAGCGTTCGGTTGGCGAAGCGCTTGGCCGTCTTCAAGCGATGGCAGGTGAGCCGCTGGTTTCACTTCACAACGCGCGCATGTGCCAAGCCATTGAAATTGCGCTGGAGAGCGCCAGCGCAATTCTTGATCAATGCATGCAAATTCCAGCGAGTGATCGAGCGATTCGGCTGGGTTCATTGGCCGCCGCCTTTGCCGAGAAAACAGCGGTGAAACATTGGAAATCTCGCGCCCGCCCTGCGCCAGATGAGCGCGTTGAATTGTCGCCCGCGTTGCAATCTCAATGCGTGCCTTGGTTGTGTGTGGCCCCACTGCGGGATGATTTGTCGCACGTGAAAGCGCCGCCTTCCATTGGCGGCGATCTGCTTTCTCTGCGCTATGGATGGAAAGGTGAAACTCCGCACACTATGCATGACGCCGCGCAGTTGCTTGGACTACATCCTCAGCGCGCTGCGATCATGGCCGCGGACATGTTTCGAAAACTTG